>NZ_JBECOS010000019.1:0-116409 GCF_040104455.1 Pseudoalteromonas sp. BZB3
GATGAATGGTTAGATATTTATAATTATGAGCGACCTCATGATTCACTTGGTGATATGACACCAATTGGTTACCTTGAGGCTGCATAAAATTCTACAAAAGAGCTGTACTAAATTGGGTGGAGTTACACTAAAGCATAAGTTGAATCTCCGATAACCAATCGTTCTACTTGATTTACATAATCTGACTGTAAAAATTGTTCTATAACTTCGATGCCATCTGAACCTAAATAAAAATAAAAACCTTTAGCTTCTGTCGGTAAGTTTCTAAATTCACGATAACTTTTAGGTAGGTTTGAAGGTATACCAAAATAAACATCGATTTGACGTTCCATCTCAATTAGTCGTTGCTTTTCTTTTCTGGCGTTTATTTCTTCTGATCTTTTAGCATTACCATCTGAGTCAGAATTAAATTCTAATATAGGTAAAAATTCTAAAGCCCACTCATCAACTCTGTTGAGATGAATACGTGCAGAGACAAAGCTAATACCAAATATTAAAGGAGTTAATAAGTAATAAAGTGGACTTAACTCTAAATATAAACACCCAGTAATATGCAGGCAAACCGCGATTAATCCTACTGGTATTCTATGCTTGGCCTTATGTGTTTTTCCTAAAAATTTTGCAGTAAATCCAACAATCAATGGGGGTAAAAGAAACAATAGTATTGCTGCAATGCGAATGTCTTCGATTAATAAATACAAGCATGCAGCTGGTATTGAACCAATAAATGCCCCTAATATAGCACCCGATGGACTTTCTTTTCTTATGAGTTCTTCATAAGCTGTTTTCATTTCTTCATTTGAGAAAAGCATGCAACATTCCTTTATACTTATAAATATCAGTTTTCTGGATAGACTGAATTAAGTATTGATTTCTGCAAACTGTCCTTGCGTTAATTCACATAGAGTATCTGCCGCCAATTCAATTTCGAGCCCTCTGCGCCCTGCACTCACAAAAATGGTTTCAAAGTTTTTGGATGAGCTATCTATTACGGTGGCGAGGCGTTTCTTTTGTGCCAATGGGCTAACGCCACCTAAAATATACCCAGTTGAACGCTCGACTAATTGCTGTGGTGCCATGGCAGCTTTCTTTGCACCGACGGCTTTTGCCAAAGACTTTAAGTTCAGTTGTTGGTTAACGGGTAAAACCGCGACCACAAGTTGTTTGCTGTCAGTTTCAACTACTAAGGTTTTAAATACTTGAGATGGGTTTAAACCTAGCTTTTCGGCCGCCTCCAAGCCATAAGATTGCGCTTTTGGGTCGTGCTTATACTCGTGTACGTTAAATGTAATTTTGGCTTTTTTGGCGAGTAAAATCGCAGGAGTCATGACTTTAATCCTTTTACTTAACTTTTCTAATGTAATTGCTGTTACTTTGGATAACAAATAAATTTAATAAAAGTTGTCACACTTTAGATTGCTCAGGTGACTTAGTTATATAACCAACAGGAGCTAATATGATTAAGTCACACATCAAACCAAATAAACCTACAAAATTAAGCCTATTGATTGTTTTGTTCATCGCGATTGCGGCAGCATTAAATACCGCTAAAGTTTGGGCGCATAATCACTTTACTGTTAAAACAGTCGGAAATAACCAAACAGAAAATGCCGATATCGTTCTGATCCCAGGTCTTATGTCTAACGGTGAAGTTTGGCAAGGCACTCTAGACACAATTAAAGATAAACACCGTGTACATGTGGTATCAATCACTGGATTTGCCGATAGTCAAAAACCTACAAACTTTTCGATGAACGAGTTAAAAAATGAGCTAATTGATTTTATTACTGAAGAGAGTCGCAAGTCAGAAGCTTCAAATGCTGTAGCAAATAAAACAATTCTAATTGGCCATAGTCTGGGAGGCTTTTTAGCTATGTCTATCGCATTAGAAAAGCCAGAACTTATTAGTAAGGTCGTTTCAGTAGATAGCCTACCCTATATTGGCCCGATATTTACCGGCACAAATCAAACGACACCTGCTTCACTTAGCAACCAAGCTGAACGTGTACTTTTAATGCACAAATCAATGACTCAAACACAACTAGCTGAGCAAACTAAGCGCGGTATATATATTCATGCGACTCAGGCTATGCATCAAAAACACATCATTGATATGGCTGAACGCTCTGATCCGGTTACCGTTGGCAAAGCTATACACTATTTAATGAACAATGATTTAAGACCATCATTGACTGAAATAAAAGCGGATTTGCTTATTCTGGGTGCATCAGGTGGATTTAACGATAACTCTCGCAAACAAGCCGTTGAACAACTTTATAAAGGGCAAGTGGCAAATTTACCTAACGCTGTAGTCAAAATGAATACAACCTCTCGCCATTTTATTATGTATGATGATCCTAAATGGCTAAACGACCAAATTACAGCATTCATTAAGGATAAATCATGAATACATTAGCGTATAAACTAGACATGAAAGACAGTACCAGTATTGCTTTATATGTGTCGCATGCACGAAAAGGTGATGTAAATGCCTTTGAAGCACTTCACAAAGCATGTCGACAACTCATTTGCAGTATTGCGCTCGCTATCACGAAGGACGTGCATGCGAGTGAAGATGTAGCGCAACAAGTATTTATCAATGCATGGCAAAACCTCGATAAGTTAAAAAACGATCACAGCTTTTTACCTTGGCTTCGCCAAACTGCTCGTTATAAAGCTTTAAACGTATTGCGAGAAAAGTCGAATTTAGTATCTGACAATGATGAGTCACTCGAGCAATCACTTGAGCAGTTGCTTGCTCACCATGATTGTCCTGATAGTGATTTATTAAAAGATGAACAAGTCATGTTGATGAATCAACTTGTTTCAGCTTTACCAGAAGAGAGCCGTGAGATTTTAATCTTATACTATCGAGAAGAACAATCGAGCAAGCAAGTCGCTGCATTATTAGATATCTCTGAGGAAAAAGTACGTCAGCAGTTATCAAGAAGCCGAAAGAAGCTTAAGTCTCAATATTTAAATCGCTTTGGTACATTGGCAATTTCGACGATTACCCCAGCTGTTGCTTTAGGCTTCGTCGCCCCAAGTGCACCCGTTGCTGCGGCAACACTGGTCAGCAATACAACGTATAGCTCACCAATATTTAAACTTTTTGCTGTGCTTGGTGGTGCTTTTATCGGCGCATTCGCAGCTATGCTCGTGGTGTTTTACAGCATGAAATTGCCAATTAAGTATGCAAAGACTGAGCAGACAAAAGCAATACTTAAAGTTATGAGAACCAGAATGTTAATCACCACGTTTGTATTTGGGGTGCTATTCGTTATGAGTTACTCATTTAGCGCGGGGTGGATTATGCCAGCGCTCGCTTATACAGCATTTGCATTGATACTTGGCTTACAGATTTACCAAGCTCAAAATATCATTAACAAAGACCTGCAACACATGACTGAAAGTGAAGTGGCAGCAAAACCATTTCTATGTCGCCCTAAATGGCAAAAGCTTTTTGGCCGAATTGGTCTGGTGCTTGGGTTTGCCAGCGGCGGCTTTGGTTTAGTGATGGGATTAATTGGCTCGGGCAGATTGGTTTTATGAGTTTAATTAGTGAATGAAGTTTTAAAAGTTGCGCGACATAAAGTCGCGTCTACAAGTTAAGGTTCGTTGTGGACTTTGGCTTGCACTTACTAAAGCAGCACAGATATGAAACAAAAACGCGACATTAAGTCGCGTTTTAATAAATCAGCTTCAATTTAATAATCGCACCTTACAAATTTTCTTTATACACTTGCAATGCTTGCTCTAAATCTGCGATCAGGTCTTCAACATCTTCTAGGCCTATGTGCAGGCGAATAATCGGGCCATGCTCCCACCCTGTTGTTGAACGAAGCTTCGCCATGGTTTTATTGGCAGTGACTAGGCTTTCGTAGCCTCCCCATGAAAAGCCCATTTTAAAATGATGCAATGCATCTAAAAATGCATTGATTGATTTTAGGTTGCCCTCTTTCATAACAAACGAAAATAAACCGTTACTGCCATCAAAATCGCGTTTAAAGAATTCATGCCCAGGGCATGTTTCAAATGCAGGGTGGCGAACATGATCAACCAATTCGTGTTCAGACAACCACTGCGCCACTTGTAAGGCCGCTTTTTCGTGTTGGGCCAAACGCACAGGCATAGTACGAAGACCACGTAATGCTAAGTAAGCATCATCGGCTGACGTACATTGACCTAACAAGTAAGAATGCTCTCGCAATATCGGCCAATAGGCTTCATTCGCTACCGCAACGCCCATCATCACATCTGAGTGACCAACAATGTACTTGGTTGCCGCTTGAATGCTTATATCTACGCCAAAATCAAGCGGTCTAAAATGCCAGCCATTTCCATAGGTATTGTCTAGCATTGTGATGATGTTATGTTTTTTCGCAACCTCAACAAGTGCAGGCACATCTTGAATTTCCATGGTGATTGAACCCGGCGATTCCAAGAAAATCACTTTGGTATTTTCTTGTATATGGGCTTCGATGCCAGCACCAATTGTCGGGTCATAATACGTTGTGGTGATCCCTAGGCCGGCTAAAATCTTATCGCATAGATCACGTGTCGGCTCGTATGCATTATCAACCATTAATAAATGGTCACCTGACTTCAAAAAAGACAATAAAGATTGACTGATGGCAGCGGCGCCCGATGGATAAAGTGCACACCCTGCACCATTTTCAAGTTCGGTAATGGCATCTTGCAGCGCATAGTGTGTGTTTGTACCACGGCGACCATAAAATAAAGTGCGATCAGCACGCTCTTTGATGGCAGTTTGCATTTCTTCTACGGTATCAAATACGACCGTTGAGGCACGTTGAACAACTGGGTTTACGACCCCTTGGGTATATTGTTTTTTTCTGCCAGCACTGACAATCTTAGTGTTCTTTTTCATTGTTAAACCTTGGTATTTCTAACTTAATTTATTCGCCAAGTGCGCGCCAATATTCGACCAAATAGCGTGAAATTGAATCTCTTCGGGTAAGTTTGAACCTAGGCGTATCATCGCCCCACTCAGCAAATGTATTTAATTCTGCTCTTGAGAACCACTTAGCATCTTGTAATTCATCTTGTTCCACTGAGATCTCTGTGGTTTTCGCTTTAGCAATAAAGCCCAGCATTAATGACGACGGAAAAGGCCATGGCTGCGATGCAATATATTGGGCATCATCTGCGATAATACCCGACTCTTCTTCTACTTCACGCAGTACCGCTTGCTCCAGTGATTCCCCCGGGTCGACAAAACCTGCAAGCGTTGAATACACGCCTTCTGGCCAGCTTTCTTGACGACCCATTAAACAACGCTCAATGCCATCGGCAAAAGTATGGGTTACTAACATGATCACCGCCGGATCAGTGCGCGGGAATGTAATATGACGACATTCACTATTTTGACAACGACGCGCATGACCGCCTTCATAGGGCTTATTTGCTGTACCACACCGGCCACAAAAAACATGAGTTTTATGCCAATAACACATGCCCCTTGCGAGCACACCAATAGACGCTTCAAAGCCATTCAGTTTTGGCCCAACTTTACGCATATCTTCAAATGTGCCACCGGCAGATAAATCATTCACTTCATCTGGATCTATATTCGACACATCTAACACAAAATAGTGTAATTCGTCTTGATGACCAATATACACGGCATCATCGGTATTTAAGTGTGCGACTGAAGACCAGAGTAATAGCTGAAGCTTTTGTAAATCAGCGCTAAAAAAGTTTTTATCTTGGTGAATTAAAAGCCATCGGCTGTTGGTCGTTTTTTGCGTGTTTAGCCAGTTGCTATCTTTGCGTTGCTGCGACGCTCTGTCTAAACTCATCTGCGTGTAATGAAGCATATTCACTCCTTTGCGTGATTTGAGCCTAAGCTAACACACAGACACTCTAAGCTAAATAAATAAGCCGTAAAATTTGCAAAAAAAAAGCCCTAACGGGCTTTTAAAACATGTAGTTGCGTTACTACAAAGAGGCTAAGTAGGCCTGAAGCTTTTGGTTTTCAGCTTCGATGTGCTGATAAAACTCAATGTCTTTTAACTTGCTTGCTGCAGCCTTATCAATCACGATAACCGCATCACGGTGCATTTGTAATGCAGATGCTGGGCAAGCTGCCGTTAACGGGCCTTCAATCATTGCATGAACCGCTTCAGCTTTGTTTTCACCCGTTGCCAGTAACACCACTTTTTTGGCATCAAGAATAGTACCGATACCCATAGTGATAGATAAATGCGGTTGGTATTCGTCTTCTTTGAAGAAACGCGCATTATCATCAATGGTTGCTTTGGTTAATGTTTTAACACGTGTACGTGAAGTTAAGCCTGAAGACGGCTCGTTGAAACCAATGTGACCGTTACGACCAATGCCCAATAGTTGAACATCAATACCGCCTGCCGCAACAATGTGACCTTCATATTCTTGACATGCAGTGATTGGGTTTTTCGCATCACCAGGTGGTACATGGGTTTTATCCTTGTCGATGTCTACATGGTTGAACAACTGCTCGTTCATAAAATAACGGTAGCTTTGCGGGTGTGAACCATCTAGACCTAAGTATTCGTCTAAGTTGAATGTTGTCGCATCTTTAAAGCTAATTTCACCTGCTTCGTTACGACGAATTAGTTCTTGGTAAAGCGCTACTGGTGTTGAACCGGTCGCTAAACCTAACACAGACTCTGCTTTCTTTTGTAGTTGTTTTGTAAAGATATCTGCGCCATAAGCTGCAACTTCATTGGCGTCGTTTAGGATTACTATTTGCATGGTTTTGGCTCGTTGTAGAAGAAAAGAAAAAATGGGATCTGGGCTTACTTCGCGTGCAATCAAAATAAGCGCCAGATCAAAACCTAATCGGGATAATCTTATTAGGCTGTACCATTATGACAACGCTGTCATTATTATCATTAATTGAGCGCTTGTAAAGTAAAAGTGAAAAAAAACTTGTGTTTTTTTATAACAAAAAGGCTCATTAATATGAGCCTTTTGCATAAGTAAATAATCAAGGTTTGAAATTAAACGCTGACAAAGATCTTACGACGATACATCCAGTGCAGCACTAGCATTTGCACCGCCATCAACCCAGTGACCGCCAATACCGGCTGCCATTCACTTGGGGCTGCGTTCACCACACCACCGAACACACTTCGGCTAATATATTCCCAATCGACTAAAGATGACGCTAGGTAGATAATGATTGAGTTTGCACCAATAATTACAAACGGGTAAGCCAGCTTTTGACCATTTAGAATGTCGACTGCTGCGTAGAAAACAGCAAGTAGAATCGCACTCCACCCTACTGTTACCAATACAAATGAACTGGTCCAAAGCTCTTTATTAACTGGGAAGTGTAAATCCCATGTCCAACCAAGCACTAAGCTTACAATACCTGCACCGAATAAAATGCCACAGGTTTTCCATTCGCCGCGCTCATTAGCTTTAGCAATCAGTTGACCTGCAAATACACCTGCAATTGCATTCACAATCGCAGGTAAACTCGACAAAATACCTTCAGGGTCAACTACACGGTTTTGATATGAAATGCCAGGTAAAAGGTGTTTATCGAACCATGCATTCCAACTACCTGCCGCAGATAAGTCACCTGCGACACCACCCGGCACAGGTATAAAGCAAAGTAGTACCCAGTAGAATATTAGAATACCAACCCCAGAATAAGCTAAAACACGTAAGCTAAAATGCCAAACTAATAAAGCACAGAAGAACCAAGCAATAGCGATTCGCCCTAGCACACTGGCATAACGTACTTCTTCAAATGCAAATGGTGCACCTGTACCCCAGCCATGGTTATACAAAACACCAAATGCCATAAGTAAAAACAATCGCTTGAGTGCTTTGTTGTATAACGGGCGTCTTTCGTTAAAAGGAAGGTGATCAATACGCTTTGGGGCCAGGCCCATGGCAACACCAGATAAAAAGATAAATAAGGGGAATATTAAATCGTAAAAAGTAAAGCCATGCCATGGGCTATGCACTGTGTGTGCTTCAAATGCTTTCCATCCCTGCCAGCCAGTTAAAACAAATAAAGCGGCAAATATACCTTGGCCGCCTAAAATCCAAAACATATCCATGCCTCGGAGTGCATCTAAAGATGCTAATCGTTTTTTTTGTGTTTTTGTTGTCATATTTTATTCCAGTACAAATAAAAAAAGCCCCGCTATACTGCAGCGGGGTTTTTTCCTCAGGGAAAATTAAATCTGAGCACCAGCGATATACGTTGCCTGTGCAAATAAATTCTCATCAAGATGAACGAAGTCTGCATCTGCCCCTTCACGCAAATGCCCTTTGCTGTTTAAGCCTAAATATTGCGCTGGATATAAAGATGCCATACGAAGCGCTTCTGGCAGACTTACGTCTAACCAATCAACCGTATTTCGTACTGCGCTTGCCATGTCTAACACACTGCCAGCAAGTTCGCCAGTTGTTGAATTTAAACGATCGCCAGTGCGAATAACTTTACGGCCATCGAAAAAAGCAAACTCAGTATCGTCTGTACCTACAGGCGGCATCGCATCTGTCACTAGCATGATTTTGCCACGCTGTTTAGAGCGGATCGCTAATTTAGCAGACGTGTTATGAACATGATGACCATCGACAATTAAACCGCACCAGCTGTTATCATCCCATAACGCCGCGCCAACAACGCCAGGCTCACGTGAAGTAAACGCAGACATAGCATTGAATAAATGGGTAAAGCCATCTGCACCGGCTTTAAGCGCAGTGTTAGCTGTTTCAAAATCTGCATTTGAATGACCAATACTCACTTTAACACCTAAACTAATTAAGCGTTCGATATCAGCTAGAGGCACTGTCTCAGGTGCTAAAGTGACCATTTTTATGCCCAAGTCTTGACGCGCATAAATATCAAATTCTTGTTCAGTGATAGGTCGAATAAACTGCTCGCTGTGCGTGCCTTTTTTCGGGTGAGACAAGTGTGGGCCTTCAAAATGGATCCCCACAACACCAGATTGATTGCTTTCAATGGCAGCTGCCATCGCATCAGCTGCCGCTTGCATCACTTCAATTTTATCTGTGATCAAAGTTGGCATAAGCGCAGTCGAACCAAATTGTGCATGCGCCGACACCATTTTCTCAAGGCAGGCTGTCGTTTGTTCAGCATTATAAAACGCGCCACCACCACCGTTCACTTGAACGTCGATATAGCCAGGCACGACTAGTCCATCAAGATTGATTACTTCAGCGTTTTCAGCCGAAACGTTATAACTAACTTTGCCGTCATCTACTGAGAAAACAACATCATGATGAAAATGTTCACCATCAAAAAGCTTTTTTGCTTTGTAAATATACTGGCTCATTAGTTCACCTTTCTTATTTCATGCTGAGTGCTTTCCATCGCAAAATAAATAGCACCAATTTCTGGCGGCTGTTTTGGTTGCTGAACAAGTTTAGCAATATCAGCATCTAACCATTTATTTAACGGCTCAGCTAAACCACCGATCATAGATAAGCGCGGTGGGTTAATTTCTAATAACCTTTTCGCAAGGTTGCTAATATATTCAGCACCTTGTTTAACAATTTGCAATGCAACTTCATCGTTATGCTCTGCAGCTGAAAATACGTGTCGTGCTAGCTTTGCATAACCGCTTGAAGGTTGACCTGCCATTTGCTCGGCGACCCCCATTGCATCTGTGACATGAAAATGTTGCTTTAACGTGTCTGATAACACGGTTTTTGGCCCGAGACCATCAAGATCTACAAGTACAGCTTTAACAGCCTCAAGACCCATCCATGCACCACTGCCCATATCACCTTGAGCAAAACCATGACCGCCGTAATTGACTGTTTCACCGTTTACAATAGCGAAACCGCATGAGCCTGTGCCCGTAATAATCACTGCGCCGTCACAACCGTCATGTGCACCAATACACGCAGTGTGCAAGTCGGTTGTAAGATACATTTCTTTAAATGGATGGTCCCATTGCATGATTTTGTCGTAAAGACCTGGAATATTCACACCCGCTAAACCAAGGCCAGCCACTATGTCATGCACCTGTTCAACACGAAGTCCCGCGTCTTGTAAGGCTAGCTGAGTTGATACCATGATTGACTCTAATGTGCGTTCAAGACCATGTAATGGATTGGCAGGACCACCTAACCCAGTACCTAACACCCCTTGTGTAGCAGAGTAGATAGTTGCACGACATTTTGTACCACCACCATCTATTCCAATAAATAACTGGTCTTGTTCAACCTGTTTAGCCATCATTTAGCGACCCCTGATCTGTAACGTATTGCTCAAATAGTTTGTGATTATTTGGCAGAGCATTTTTTCATGTTGATTTAATGTTACACACAAAATGACAGCGTTGTCATTAAATTTTTCAGAAAAATGTTCGAAATTGATAATCTCTAATATTGCACAAAAGAATCTCTTTGTCACCGAAACCAAAGTCTAACAACAGACAGAATTAGACTTTCAAATATAAAACATTAATAATTATAAGGATATTTAACTGGTATGATGTCTTTTATATTATTAGTAAAGACTAAAAAAGGAGCAGCAGGCTACTCCTTATATTGTGAAAACTTTTATGATGCGCTTTTCAAAATAGAATAAAGTTGGTCTTTTAGATGTAATCGTTGCTTCTTAAGTGACTCAAGATATTCGTCTGAGGTGTTTTCAACTCCCTCTTCAATACGGATCACTTCATGATCGAGGTTATGGTAATCATCAAACAAGCGCGCAAAATGTCGATCATTCATTTTTAGTTCGTGGATTTTTTCTTTAAATTCAGGTAAATCTTTGGCTTAGCTGTGGCGATCAATAATCATAATGAAGTCCTGTTTAAGTTGTCATTTTCCCAAACAAACCTGATGCTTGGCTCACTTTCATAGTACGCCTGCAGCCATGCTGAATGTTGATCTAGCACAAGTTTTAATACACATTTATAAAACGGTTTTATAAGGAGATTAAAACAGAATTTTTAATTTGATTGATGTGCTATAAAAGTTGTCAAAAAAGAAAAAAGCCTAACAGCGAACCGCTAGGCTTGGGCAAGTAAAGAAATTGAAAAAGGTTTATAGCTTAGCTGTCGATTCTCTTACGATAAGCTTAGCTTCAAGTGTGGTCTGCGTTTTTTCTACATCAGGATCGCTTATCTGAAGTATCAACTGCTCAACAGCTTGTCGCGTCATCTCTTCTACAGGCTGTGCGATTGTTGTTAACCCAGGCCAAATATGACGGGCTATCGGTGCGTTATCAAAACCCGCTATCGAAATATCTTCTGGTACATTCAACTTTGACTGTGTCGCCAATTTTAAAACCGCTGCTGCCATGTAATCATTCGATGCAAACACCGCACTCGGTCTTGGTTGTAAATCTAAGATTTCCTTTGCACTATCAGCACCTGAGTGATAACTGAAGTTACCTTCAGCCACCAGCTCTGCATCGAATGCAATATTATGCTCTGCAAGCGCTTTCTGATACCCCGAGAAACGCTGCTCTGTGGCACTGTGGTCTGGGTGACCTTTGATGAATGCGATTCGGCTATGACCCAGAGAAATCAAATGCTCTGTGATTTCGTAAGCACCTTGCTCATCATTACTTCTGACTGAAATTGACGTGTCATCTTCGATTGCAGATGCAACACGTGCGTAATTGATACCTTTGTTTTGCAGAAATTCGATTAATTCTTGTGAATCAGAAAATGGCGGCGTAAGAACTAGACCATCCAGACGAGACGTTGTAAGAAGGTGTTCGATGTTTTTAATGAGCGCTTCGCCACGTAGTTCGCATGGGTGTATAAGCAAATTGTAATTATGTTTGTGACATGCTTCTAAAGCACCACTTTGTACACGTGTGATATAACTTTTACTGGGGTTATCGTACAAACAGCCGATGATAAAGCTGCGATTGCGAGCAAGGCCTCTGGCGATAGGGTTCGGTGTGTAATCAAGTTCTTTGAAAACTTTTAGTACTTTTTCACGTGTTGCCGGGCTAACATTGGGCTCATTATTCAATACGCGTGAAACGGTTTTTTTCGATACACCGGCGTATTCTGCAACACTATTTATTGTTACTTTCTTCATCTGGTTTCCCGCTCTACATTCGAGGGAGTAAGCACTTCAACCTCTACTGCAATTCATCCTGAACGAAAGAAATATCAATCTAGAATTCTTTGATTAATGGGTTATCATTTATTTCAAAAAAATGCTGCCCACATACATGGGCAGCCAACACGTTTTGACAACAAAATGATAAAACGCCGACATTATGACACCGGTGTCAGACTTGCGCAATAAAATTTTTCAATTGACTATTTCTAGCTGCCTATTTCTTGCCCTAGCCTTTTCATAAACTCCATCATAAACAATACCCTAGCTTCTGCTTCTTGCTTTCCTGCATACGTGTGCATAACTTCAGGTAATTTAAAGAGTTTGTTATAGAAATGGTCAACGGTATATGAATAATCATCGGGCGCTCGATTTTCACAGAAGGGATCGTCAACATTATAAACGCTTCGATGCATCGCACCGCCAACGGTAAAACAGCGTGCAATGCCAATTGCTCCCAAGCTATCTAGCCTATCTGCATCTTGGACAATTTTAGCTTCAAGTGTTTCTGCTGACACATTCGCACTGTAGCTGTGCGCAACTATAGCGTGATGTACAGCAGACAACTTTTCACTTGGAAAGTCGATACTTTTTAAATAGTCGATGGCTTTGTCAGCTGCTAGTTTTGAAGCTTGACTCCTTAGCGGACTATTTTTAGCGACTGCCACACAATCATGTAGCCATGCTGCCGCAACCACCACTTGCAAATCTGCCTGCTCTTTTTCAGCCAATAGCTTGGCAGTTGTGACCACCCTTTGCACATGCGCTAAGTCATGCCCTGCATCGGCTATGGGTAATGCTTGTACAAATTCGCGACAATTTTGTTCTAAAGACGCTAATTTATCGTTATTCAATGCCCTACTCTCCGGATAATTCATTGATCAACATTGTATGTTTGTAAACGCTTAACTAAAATGCTCAGCATACAATTAAGTTAGGAAAAATTCATGTCTTGTGCAGTGTACTTGCAGCCTGGTAGAGAAAAATCATTAAAACGTAAACATCCTTGGATATTCTCCAAAGCCATCAAAAAAGTAAAAGGTAAACCTGCTCTGGGTGATACCGTAAAAATTTACTCTAATGAAGGTAAATTTCTAGCTACTGCTGCATATAGTCCTGACTCTCAAATTAGAGCACGTATATGGAGCTTTGATGAATCTGAAAGCATCGACAAAGATTTTTTCTTACGTCGTTTAACGCGTGCTTTTGATGCCCGCAGTCAAGTTATTGAAGAAGGCGGCTTAACCGGTTTTCGCTTAAGCGCAGCAGAGTCTGATGGCTTACCCGGTATCACCATTGATAAATTCGACAATTACATTGTATGTCAGCTATTAAGTGCGGGTGCAGAGCGCCATAAAGGCGATATCGTTCAAGCACTTCGTGAGCTTTTTCCTGATTGCCACATTTATGAGCGCTCTGACGTTGACGTACGTAAAAAAGAAGGCCTAGAAAAAACCACTGGTGCACTTTGGGGTGATGCACCGACTGAGCCTGTTGTCATTACAGAAAATGGCTTAAAGCTTGAAGTTGATATTTTAAACGGCCACAAAACCGGTTTTTATCTGGACCAACGTGATAGCCGTGCAGCACTAGAGCGTTTTTCTAAAGACAAAGAGGTTTTAAACTGTTTCTGTTACACAGGTACATTCGGTTTATATGCGCTACGTGGCGGCTGTAAGAACGTCATTAACGTAGATGTATCACAACCAGCCCTTGATACTGCAAAAAGAAATCTAGAGCACAATGACCTTGATTTATCACGTGCTGAGTTCGTTAAACAAGATGTATTTAAGCTGCTTCGCCAGTACCGTGAAGAAGGCCGTCAATTCGATACTATCGTGATGGACCCACCTAAGTTTGCTGAGAGCAAAGCACAACTAACTGGTGCTTGTCGTGGTTATAAAGATATTAATATGATCGCAATGCAAATACTGAAGCCTGGCGGCACATTACTTACATTCTCTTGTTCTGGCTTAATGGAGCAAAACCTGTTCCAAAAAGTTGTTGCTGACGCAGCCCTTGATGCGGGTAAAGAGTTGTTGATTATGGAGCGTCTGAACCAAGCAGCCGACCACCCTATCGCGGGTAACTACCCAGAAGGTTTCTACCTTAAGGGCCTTATTTGCAAGGTTTATTAATGTAGATAGAGTTTAGAGCAAAATTGGATAAGCTCGTTACTAAGGCCACAGAGTGGCCTTTTTTTATGTCTTGAATATAAAAAAGGCGCTCATCCCAGAGCGCCTAAGTTTGCTTAACATTCTTTTCTTCTTAAGCTTATTCGCTTAAGTCACCATATTGGTTATTTGTACTTAGTAATACTGCTTTATCAAAGCCAGGTAAACTTAAGCTGTCTTGGCTTAATACTAATTCGTTTTCATCAATCATACCGTTGCCAAAGCGATAAATAAGTTCATATTGGCCATTGTCAGCGGCTTGCTGGTAGTCTGCTTGAGCAAGCTTTGTTTGCTCTAACTTTGCTTGGTACGAGTTTAAAAGCTCTTCAGAATAGCGCTTCGCTAGCAACTTATTGGTAAAGTTTGGCGAAAATACGGTTGCTGTTGCGTTGTTACCACCGAAACCTTTTGAGTTGATAAACGCCACATCCATAGGTGCACACTCATAGTGCTCATTACGAATATCTAAATGTTCAGTGTGAACGTCGTCAGCCACTTTATCAATCGTTGTAATACCTGGCATGATGTTGTGACTAAATACGCCCAGCGCTAGCGCGAGTTGGTCGCCACTTGCTGGCGCAATGGTGTGCCCTACGTATGCCTTTGGAGCAACCACTTTCCAACCACTGATTGAAAACGCTTCTGCCACTTTATGGTAAATCAACGATTCAGTTACACGGTTTTGCGGTGTACTTGAGCCGTGCGCCAAAATAAAGCTACGCTCTTTAATAGCATCAGTGCCAGCAATTTGCTCAGCTAATGCAACTGACTTAGCCATTGTGATGTAGTTACCCGGGCCAGGTGCCGTAATAGACTTTTTAATACCATCTGCATTAACAAACACATCTACTACTGAGCCCATAACTTCTGCACCAAGCTCGAGGGCAAGCGCATCATCCATCAGGATCGCAACCTGAGCACCTTCACCGATTGTGAAACCACAGTTATCACCAAATGGACGGCTTGTGCGACGATAGTCAACGCTTTCTGTATTATCTAGCTTGCGAAGACCTTCTTCGTTTGCCAATGCGCTCATGTTACCAAAACCTTCAATCACTTCAGGCGTTAACGCACATTCCACGCTCGCTACAATCGCAACACGTGTTCGGCCTGCTTGAATATCATTCACTGCAGCGCGTAAGTTATATAAGAAAGTTGCACATGCACCAGAGGTTGTGAACGTCGTACCAACACTGCCTGTAACATAAGCATTAATAAAGTCTGTCGACATGGTATTTAAGCCCAATGCCAATTGTTTTGTACTTACGCGATCGCCTTGTTGACGAGAGCGGATCAAACCACCAAAACCTTCTTGCTGCATTTGACCAGCGACTGATGCTGAATAAGTACCAATTTTGTCTGGTTCAACACTGTTCATAACGGTATCCCAATCAAGACCCGTTGAACGTATTGCATCAGTTGCGGCAAAAATAGTAGCCTGTAAACCACGAGGTTGATAACGACTGTTATAAAGCGATGCAGGATCAAAGCCGGTTGGTAATTGACCCGCCGCTTTGATTGGATTATCACGATAGCTATCGTGTTTTACTTCTAAAGAATCAGGCACAACCACATCGACTGTTTTTGCGTCTAGTTCTTCAACTTGCCATGAGGCAGGCACTGGGTTTGGTAAATCACGCTTACGACAAGTGAACTTTAGTCCCGCCTCATCATTGGCATTAATGGTTAGCTTTTGCTGCCAATGCGTTGCATCACAATCAAAATGTTCTTTTTCTATTTTACGGATCAAAGTACCCGCTTTAATCTGCTCACCAAATTTCGTTTCGACTTGTCCAGCTGAAATTTCATCGCCTGTGTGTGTTACTAGTCGACCGTCTTCGAAACGCACTAAATTCATTAGTGTTGCTAGGCCTAAGAAAGTTTCTTGGCGTGCTTGCTGATCTAGCTTATCTATAACAATACGGCGATAGCCCTGATGAAAAGATGTACGGCCAGCAGCGTTAATGCCACCCATACCGACAATAATTGGTAATGCAGTCATAAATAATCGTTCTTAAAATTTTCACACAACTTAGATATGTTCGATTCTAGTTTGAACTTTAGATTACATTTTGCAAAAATAGCCAAATATCATTTATTTTTCGCCAAATCAGCATGGTCAGACCAGAAAACCCGATAAAAATTGGCTTTTGTATTTATTCAAGCATGCTCTTTACTAGTGTTTCGCTGCCCGCAGAGATGCTCAGAGCAGGTGAAGCTTTTGCAAAAAGACACTTAGGGCATGACTTTACGCCGTTACGCATAACTTGGCTGGCAAATGATACCTCGCCTATCAGTAATGAGCTTGGGTTACAAATACACCCCGATGAGGCATTTGGCTATTTGTCAGAGCAAGATTACATTATTGTGCCGAGCATTTGGCGAAACCCAAGACCTGTACTTAGAAAAAACCAATCTCTTGTAACAGCTTTAAACGAAGCTTGGCAACAAGGCTCGACCATTATTGGTGTCGGCACTGGCGTCTGCTTTTTAGCAGAATCTGATTTACTCGAACATCACCCTGCGACAACACACTGGCATTATGCGAAACAATTTAAGATCAATTACCCTTCGGTCGATTTGAAACCTGACTTCTTCATTACTCAGTCTGAGCGAATTTATACCGTAGCCAGTTTGAATGCCCTCGCAGATGTGATTGTGCATTTGATTTCACAATTATATGGTGTTGCCGCAGCGCAACACGTACAGCAAAACTTTTCTCATGAAATTAGAAAGCCCTACGAAGAGCAGCGCTTTCTTGAAGGTGATGCAGATACTCATCCAGATGAGTTAATCGCATCGATCCAATTTTGGTTGAAAAACAATTACCACTCCGAGATTGCCCTCTCAGATGTGGCGGAGCAATTTGATTTAAGTTACCGGACGTTTAATCGGCGTTTTAAAGCAGCAACGGACCAAACGGCCGCGCATTATCTGCAAACTATACGCTTAGAAAATGCCAAAGAGCTATTAGCTTCTAGTAATTTGTCAATTCAAGATGTGGCAATATCGGTGGGGTTTAATTCTCAGGGCTTGCTCACTCGGGTATTTAAACAAAGGCTAAATCAAACACCGAGTGAGTATAGAAAAATCGTGCGTAGAAAGTTGTTTTCGCAAAACCACTAAATAATTACAATTCAGCTTCAATAACTTTCAATGCATTAGATTCTGACTCAGTCACTATGCCATCAGCCTGTGCTAGTTGAGTGGTTAATCTTAAAGCCAGCTCCTTTATGGGTGCATCAACGATGTGTTTCATTCTATGGTGAATAAAATGCTCTGCATCACCTTTTGCAATCACGTCTTTACAATGGGTTATCATATTAGAGATATAAAGATCTGATTCTATCTCACTATTCCAACATAGCTTCTCTATCCACTGATTTAAAACTGATAACTCTTTTTCACATACCTCGCCATCAATTGACATAAGCAATACGGCTAAATCTACCACAGACTCAGTTTGTAATTGATCAACACAAACGCCTGAATCAAGATGATTAAGTAACTGTTCGAATTTCATAAAGTCCCCTTTTATAGCGCTCGATAAACACGATTTTCAATGTTTTAAATAACATCAACTTAACAAGATAGTGAACTAGTTTGCTCTTGTCACTTTAATTTATCTCAACTTATACGATACTTAACTCAAATACAGACCAATGAATCATGTTTATGAAATGGGTATGTCTATTTTTATGCTTTTTTACAGCTTTAAGTAGCAAGGCAAAAATTCCGATTTCGATTGAAACCGACATTTATAATTACGCACAACAAGTGCTCGGCGAAGAAAGCATAGAGTCTATCGAGCATTTCAAGCACCCAAGTTGCCTTAGGGATGTTGTTGAATTTATCCTAGTACAAAAAGCAATAAAACTCGGAGGCCTTAACCTGGAGTATGATCTTGTACTAGGTGATTATGATGCGAGAAATATTCGTCTTATCCAACACGGGCTACTCTTGATCAGTTTTGACTCAATTTGGCTTAATGAAGCATCCCAATACGAAAACGATGTATTCATATCTGATCCTGTGATCCGTAATGGAGAGTTTTATGCAGGTATATATGTCGCAACTAATAAAATATCTGAGCTAACGCCAAAGCTTAAGAATGGCATTTCAGACCTCAGCTTTGTGACCAGCGAAGCCTGGCACACTGATGTAAAAACACTCACCGCGCTCAAACCCAAAAATTTAGTCATTGAAGCAGACTGGTTAGTTATGGCTAAAATGGTAAGCAGTGGCTGGGTCGATGCCATGCTGGCCCCTTTTAAACCAGCTCTGCCTTTTGAGTACACAGGAAAAAACTACAAAATTCGAGCAATAGATGGCGTTAAAGTCGCGCTTCAAGACAGCAGACACTTTGTAGTATCAAAAAAGCATCCTCTCGGAAACAAAACATTTAAAGCACTACAAAAGGGGTTAAAGCAGCTCAGACAATCAGGATACATCGAGCGTGCTTATAAGGAATGTGGTTTTCTCAACCCACTTGTTGAAGACTGGCAAAAAATAAAAGCAAAATTGGATTAATTTAAGCTTTAAGTATTAGCTCCATATTTTATTCATTTTCTTACATTAATTTGCTCGCCTGTAAAAAAGGTACGTAGGAGTTAAGAAATGTACGAAATTAAATCTTCAATCAACTTTGGTTTTTATATTCTTGCCGTAAGCGTTATTGCGCTTATTGTGTCAATAAGCACGGTTTTTAACTTTACTGCTTGGTTCGAGGCGTTAGAAATAATTCTTATATTCGCTCTAACTTTATTTGTATGCGTTACATTGATACAAACCTTAATGGGTAAAAGAACATCATCTTGGTGTATTAATGGACTGAGCTATTGTAACTTTTTAGGTGCTCAGAGATATGTACCGATTGAGCAAATCCAACAAGTTAAAGTCCATACTATTATTTGCTGTAAAGTCACTCATGTAAAACTTGAAGACAAGAATATTTTTCTATTCAGCTGCAAATTAACGTCACAGCAAAAAAGTCGACTTGCGCAACTTGGCTACTTTGCAAAATAAACAGCTGTAATAGTGTTCAGATGGTGTGCAATTAGATTTAATTACTTTACTGACTCCTGCTTTATCACTAGGATGGCAAAAAACTTTCACCGAGGACGATTATGAGAACCGCATACCCAATTGGCACGCCGGGCACACCATGGCAAGAAGCAGAAAAAAAACAGTGGCTTGCAGCACAAGTAATTAAGCGTAGTTACCAACAAGAAGTAGAAACTAAAATACTTGCGCTCGATGACGAGTATGACGTTGAGCAATATGGCGAACTTAATTACGGTGAAAATGAATATAAATTGTATGCGGTGAAATCTCGTGATTTTTCTGACAATAAACCTACTGTTTTAGTGACAGGTGGTGTGCATGGTTATGAAACCAGTGGCGTACATGGTGCGATTGAGTTCATAAAATCACAGGGCAAACATTACCAAGCTGATTTCAATCTTGTGGTACTGCCATGTATTAGTCCTTGGGGTTATGAAACAATCAACCGTTGGAACCCAGAGGCGATTGATCCAAACCGCTCATTTTATGCTGACAGCCCAGCGGCTGAGTCAGAACAAGCAATGGCTTATGTCGCTCAGTTTGATGATTTATTGTGTCATGTAGATTTACATGAGACCACTGACACAGATAATTCAGAGTTTCGACCAGCGCTCGCAGCGCGTGATGGTGTAAGTCATGATAATTGGAATATTCCAGATGGTTTTTACTTAGTTGGCCATACTCAAAAGCCGCAATACTCGTTCCAAACTGCGATTATCAAAGAAGTAGAAAAAGTCACCCACATAGCGCCTGCTGATGAAGATGGTAAGTTAATTGGTGTGCCGATTGAGCAATTCGGTGTGATCAACTATGACGGTACTAAACTAGGTCTTTGTATGGGTATGACAGATGCAGAGTACGTCACGACAACCGAAGTTTATCCTGATAGCCCAACTGCAAACGACGAAATCTGTGTGCAAGGCCAAGTAGCTTCTGTCGTTGGTGCTTTAAACTACATAAAACCAATCGAAGACTAATAACTTCATAAAAAGTAGCGCAATTTAACATTGCGCTACTTATCCCTTTGCATTGTGATATCTAAATAACCAATTAGATAACTAGCCCTTTAGAAAAAGCCGAGCGGACTTTCGCTATAGCTAACTAATAGGTTTTTAGTTTGCTGATAATGGTCTAACGCTTTTTTATGCGTCTCTCTACCCACACCTGACTTTTTATAACCACCAAATGCCGCATGCGCTGGATACATATGGTAGCAGTTTGTCCATACACGTCCGGCTTCAATCTTGCGACCAAAATGATAGGCGCGATTCATGTTCCGAGTCCAAACACCCGCACCTAAGCCAAATTCAGAGCTATTCGCCAGCTCTAATGCTTCAGCTTCATCTTTAAACGTACACAGTGAAATAACTGGACCAAAAATCTCTTCTTGGAATACTCGCATTGAATTATTGCCCTTAAGCAAGGTTGGTTGAATGTAATAACCCGAATCAAACTCTTCAGATAATTGCTCAACTTCACCACCAAACAGTACTTCCGCACCTTCTTGTTTACCAATTTCGATATAACTTAAGATTTTATCAAACTGTTGCTGAGAGGCTTGCGCGCCAACCATGGTTTCTGTATCTAATGGGTTGCCTCGCTTAATTTGCGCTGTTCGTGCCTTAACACGCTCAATAAACTCGTCATAAATGTCTTCTTGGACAAATAAGCGCGAAGGACAAGTACATACTTCACCTTGGTTGAAATAAGCTAATACCGCACCTTCAATACACTTACTTAAATAATCATCCTCTTTGTCGAGCACGTCATTGAAGAAGATATTTGGTGATTTACCACCAAGCTCAACGGTCGATGGAATGATATTATCGGCAGCGCATTTCAAGATGTGCGAACCAACAGGGGTTGAACCCGTGAATGCAATTTTAGCAATACGTTTGCTCGTCGCGAGCGCTTCACCTGCTTCTTTACCAAAACCATTCACCACGTTTAAAGCACCCGCAGGTAATAAATCACCGATCAGTTCAACTAATAACATGATCGAGGTAGGCGTTTGCTCTGCTGGTTTTAGTACAATACAGTTACCCGCAGCCAGAGCTGGAGCTAATTTCCAAGCGGCCATTAATAGCGGGAAGTTCCAGGGTATAATTTGCCCAACTACACCTAGCGGCTCATGAAAATGGTAGGCCACGGTGTGCTCGTCAATCTCGCCAATACTGCCCTCTTGCGCTCGAATACAGCCAGCAAAATATCTAAAATGATCTGCTGCTAGTGGAATATCAGCGGCGAGGGTTTCGCGTACGGCTTTACCGTTATCCCAAGTTTCAGCAACGGCCAAATACTCTTTGTTATCTTCAATAACTTGAGCAATTTTCAGTAAAATATTACTGCGCTCAGTGACACTGGTTGTGCCCCACGCCTCTTTTGCTTCATGTGCTTTGTCGAGTGCCAACTCGATATCTGCTGCTTTAGAGCGTGCCACTTGGCAAAACACCTTTCCATTCACAGGGCTTTTGTTTTCAAAATATTCACCACCTAAGGGAGCAACCCACTCACCACCGATGTAATTGTCATACTTGTCTTTAAAATTAACGACGGCGCCTTGGGTATTCGGGTTTGAATAAATCATAGTGTCCTCTTCTATCAACTTGTTGCCCGGCTCATACTTCAGTTATGTGTTTATTTTTGAGCCGATTGAATTGACTTTAAGCGAAAGGAGGCTTAAAAAATTAACTCTAGGTATTTTTTGCTTAACTCTCAGTCTTGATATTCATAAGGAACAGATATGCGCTTTGATTTGCAAGCTAGGCACCAAAACATTGATAAATTGGTAGAGAATAAGCTCAGCTTTGATTCAGATCACGCGCAATTGAGTATTTATGACACTTATGAAAGCGCATTTAATGTGCCCTTGTCATCAAGCAATGTATTGTTTTGCGGTATGCTACAAGGCAAAAAGATGATGCATGTAGAAACATGTGATTACCACCATGATTTTTTGCCTAATGAAAGCTTTGTACTTGCACCAAACCAAACCGTCCATATTGACTTTCCTGACGCATCAGGGACAACACCCACAACCTGCTTAGCCATTGAAATTAACCCTGATAAACTGGCTGATATTGCTCAAAAGCTTAATATACAAAATCAAACTAGTATCGAAGTGGCTTATCAAAATGAACTCGTCCATGTCGAGCACAATTGGCAAACTCAGGCATTACTCGACCGTATGGTGCATTTATTTACTGAAAATGGAGATCAACGCGGATTTTTGATTGATTTAGCACTGAATGAATTGGTGACACGATTGCTCACTCAGCAAACTCGCGAACTTATTTTAAAGTGCGCAAGCTTGCATAATCATCAAGACCCAATTACAGAAGTCGTTCAATACATAGAGCATCATTTGAGCGAGCCTCTAGATATCGATACTTTGTGTAAAATTGCCTGTATGAGTCGCAGTAAATTTTTTAATTACTTTAAGTCATGCTTAAACATGACCCCGCAACAGTGGCTGCAAACACGGCGACTGTCAAAAGCCAAAGAGCTGCTTAAAAAAGGTAAAAGTATTACCCAAATAGGGTTTGATTTAGGCTTCAATCATACCAGTCAATTTAGCCGTACATTCAAAAATGCCTTTGGTGTTTCTCCAAAGGCATTTCAAAAGAACTAAATTAAATTTCGCCAATCAGTAGTGCGTGCTATATCTACCATTTAGCGTCTTGTAATTTAGTCCAAAGCATATTTGTCGCACTAGCCACTACATGACTCACGCCAAGTCCTAGCTTTTCTGGCAGCGATTTTTTGCTGGTATATTTGACCGTGTAAATTTGATGACTCTCTAATAACGATAAAATATGATCATCACTGGTGTTTAGCTCATCGACTAAACCCAATTTCAGTGCATCAGTTGCAAACCAGTACTCACCTGTTGCCACTTGTTCAAGTTCTATATCTTGTCTATGAGTTTGCACAAACTCTTTAAACAAGCAATGTGTTGATTCAACTTCTTGTTGAAATTTATCACGCCCCTTATCGGTATTCTCACCAAATAGTGTCAACGTGCGTTTAAATTCGCCAGAAGTGATCATTTCAAAATCAATGTCATTCTTTTTAAGAAGCTTATTAAAGTTAGGAATTTGCGCAATGACGCCAATGGAGCCAATAATTGAAAATGGAGCCGCGACAATTTTATTTGCCACACAGGCCATCATATAGCCGCCACTTGCAGCAATTTTATCAACACATACTGTTAAAGGGAGTTCTGCGCTAGTAAGACGCTTTAACTGTGAAGCACCTAATCCGTAGCCATGAACCACACCGCCGCCACTATTGATATTTACAATCACTGAATCCTTCTCTTTATCAGCAATTTGTAACACAGCGGTTATTTCTTCACGTAAATTATTCACTTCATGGGCATCTGAACTACCATCGAAATTAATCACAAATGCCTTTGCAGCAAGCTTATCTTCTTGCTCTTTCTTTTGCGCTTTTTTGTAAGTCTTAAGCTCTTTTTTATCTAGAGTCTGCTCGATAAAGTCTTGCTTATTTCGCTTTAGATTTTTAGATAAGTCTTGAAGCTCGACTTCACCTGCGTTTGCCTTAGGCTTTTGACTTGCGCTCACAGCCAAAATGATGATGATCCCAATCGATAACACGACAGTGACAGCTTTGGCTAAAAATAAACCGTACTCAAATAAGAACGTCAATCTAGTCTCCTCGGTGTTCTTACGATTAAAATGATTTTTATAAATAAAAAAAGCCGCTTAACGCGGCTTTTCATCTTCTCGTAATTAAACTTAATTAGCAATCACTGCAGTGTTTTCAACTGGTAACTTCATACCTTTTGATGCCAAGAAGGTTGCAAGTTGAGTTTGCATTTCAAGCGTAGTCATAGCTTGACCTTGCGCTGTACCACCTACGGCTTCATTAAATGAAGTCGTTGCAATTGATGAGTGATGACCTTGAGAGAACTTAACAACATAATTCTTAGGCTCACCCATTTGTGTTTCAGTCACTGGTGTCATACCGAATAACTGAGCCATAGGCATAGTACCAGATAAAGGCAGTGCCGTTGTTGGCGGAATAACTGCATCTGGTTGGTTACCATCAACCCCACCTGTCACTACACTTAAGTAGGTTGGTGTACCAAGTGCTTGCACTGCTGCTGCGTAGTTCACTGGATCTGCACTGTCTAAAGCTGTTTGAGCAACGGTCACAAACTGGCTGATCACCGATTCAATGCCAGCAAGTGCCGCTGTATTTCCAGCTTCAACAAGTTGCTTTTCGTATAGTGCATAAGAACAAGGGATCTTAGTCTCTGCAGGGCAAGCTGCTGTTGCTTCACTTGCAACAAATTCTAAGAAAGCTTTAGAAGACAAATTACCCGCTGCAGATAACACAGAGCCTTTCACAAATGAGCCAAATGAACCTGACTCAGTTAAGAAGTTAGCAATACCTGCACCACCACTTGCTAGACCAACTGTATTCACTTTAAATAAGTTATCAACCGTTTCATTACCGATAGGCTTATTTGTATGCGCGATAAAGTTAGGTGCAACAATTGAACCTAGAGAATGGCCAAAGAAGCTAACATCTGTAGGGTTAATACCAAGTGTTGGGTCAATAAAATTCAAGCCAAGTCTAAGTGCAAGTAGGTCAGCTGAAGACTGTCTTAGGTTATCACGTGCGACGAGTAGTGACGTCAAATTCATGTATGAAAGTACTGAACCCTGACCACTTGTTGCATTGAAGTCATCTTTGCCGTCTAAATCGATATCAAGACCGCGAGCACCGTGCATTGGGTGATCAATAGCGACCGTTGCAAAACCGGCGTTACTCAATGCAAGTGTTAAACCTAATAGGCTTTCTTTGTTAGCAGTAATGCCGTGTTGTAAAATCACTACTGGCCAACCTGTTGCTGGCATTTCAATACCAAGCAATTCTGCACGTGGCTTAGTAATTTGTACAGGTACGTTTGCAATCCACTCAATTGAAGGAATGCTATTAAATTTAGTTAAGAAGCGGCTTTGATCTAAGCCAAAGTCTCGAAGTACACCACCAGACGCTGCGTTACAGTACGTGTCATTTTCACCTGGTGTTAAACCAGATAAATCAACACCAGCAGCAACTGCACCGGCAAGTGTTGCGGCACTATCACAACGAGCTTTCCAGTATGTACCTGCTAAATCTTCAATAGCTGTACCTTCAGGTTTCTTTGAGTACATAGGCAACATAATGCTACCTTGCATGTATTGAACAGCTTGGAAAGGTGCACGAGTTTCAGCATCTGGGATAACTGTTGCTAGCGCATCTGATACAGTGATCATCGGTTGCTCAGGAACTGAGATTCTAGGGTTAGTTTGTGTTTGTAGGCTTTGCGCCAAACCTAGCTTAATGTTATTCATTACCGCCCCCACTGACTGAATCGTCATTGCTGCGGTATAAATTACATCTTCTTTTGCCACCTGGCCAGAGATAACATTTTCATATTGTTGTACAACAGCCTGAAGGCTTCTTTGTGAGTCGGTAACTAAAGGCGCTTCCGCTTTCACTAAACTATATGAAGATGATGGCTCAAGTGGACGGCCATCAGCCATTACAATACTTTTTGTTAGTGCAGTAATATACGATGCACCAGACTTAAGTGGTTTAAGCGGCACGACCATGATGCCTTTGCCAGAATCTGTCAGCTTGGCGATGTAATCAACACCGAACGTCAATTCACCGACATATTTACAAGCAATACCCGCAGGGACTTTGTCACTTGCGCAATCAGGATCTGTAATACTCGCACCCATGACAACTTCAAAAATGCGAACAGCATCAGGTGTGGCAACAGACTCAGCATTAATGCTAACTTCGCTTGGCACATCTAAATCGATGACGTAAGGCATATTAGTAGACCAACCGTCCAAACCGCCCATTGCTAGAGTTGGATTAGCGTAAGCTGCTGCTGGTAAAGGTTGGCCTTGATCGTCAAATTCACCTGGTAAGTTTAAAGTACCATCTTTGGTACCGCTTAAAAGTAAATCATTCGGAATTGATATCACACCATTTGATGGATCGAATTTCACTGAAGCTGAAGGCAGTACAGGGGTCGTTTCTTGTTTTACATCTTGTAGTGTTTCACCGCCGCCACAGCCGACCAAAGCCGTAGAAATTGCGAGTGAGAGAAGCATTTTTTTCATTGAATGGGCTCCGACAAATTTTATTATTCTTATGCAATTAACGCGTTAATATAATGTAATTCTGTTTTTAATGAGACATTAGACCAGTTAAACTTAACCCAATATGTAAAGTTTCGCCACCCAAATTTACAATAATTTAGATAACTTACCCTAATGCTGTGATAAAATGCGCAAAACGTTCAAATAGAGATCTACAATGCATAATTATCAAGCAGCAGACAACGCACTAGAAAATAAAACCATTTTAATCACAGGTGCTGGCGATGGAATTGGCCGTGTTGCGGCATTAACATATGCGAAACACGGTGCAACTGTAATCCTACTTGGTAAAACAACTAAAAAGCTTGAATGCGTATACGATGAAATCGTGAATGCAGGCTATCCACAACCGGCTATCGTTCCTATGGATATGCGCGGTGCAACAAAACAAAACTACCGTGACCTTGCAGCAACCATAGAGCAGCAGTTTGGTAAATTAGACGGCCTACTTAACAATGCGTCAATTTTAGGCTCGCTTGGTCCACTAGAACACTTCTGTGTATCTACGTTTGAAAATATCATGAAAGTAAATGTCACTGCACAAGCAATGATCACAAAATATATGTTCCCACTACTTCGTAAATCACCTTGTGCATCTGTGATTTTCACTTCATCAGGTGTAGGCCGTGAAGGTCGTGAATTTTGGGGCCCTTATGCAATCTCAAAATTTGCAACTGAAGGTATGATGCAAACTTGGTCTAAAGAAGTGGGTAAGACAAACATTCGTATCAACTGTATTAACCCTGGTGCCACACGAACTAGCATGCGTGCCTCTGCTTTCCCTGGTGAAGACAAAGAAAAGCTTAAAACTGCAGAAGAACTCATGCCGACGTATTTATACCTGATGGCAGATGATTCTAAAGACGTTAACGGTGAGTCAATCAACGCACAGTAACTTATCGTTCTGACACCATTAAAAAAGGCACTCAATCGAGTGCCTTTTTTAATATTTATTGATTTATATCGATACTTTTATAAAGTTACTTTCTCTTTGACTTCTGCGCGCGTTGATTATGCTTTTTCACAGCCTTTCTGATCTGATTAATCTTAGCGCGTTTGTCTTTACGCTTTTCTGGCATCACAGAAAGCTTAGTTTGCGTTTCAGGGCGCATTTTCACAGATTTACGTAAGTAGTTTACGTCTTCTAACTTAAGCTCTTCCCAGCCACCTTGAGGAAGGCGTTTGTTAAGCTCTAATTTACCGTAACGGATACGAATTAGGCGAGATACTTCTACTTCTTGAGATTGCCATAAACGACGTACTTCACGATTACGACCTTCAGTTAGCGTAACATTGAACCACTTGTTAATGCCCTCACCGCCCATAGGCTTAATTTTTAAGAATTTAGCTGGGCCATCCTCTAACTCAACCCCTTTGGTTAAAGTACTCAATGTTTGATTTGTTACCTCACCAAATACACGTGCAGAATACTCACGCTCTACTTCATATTTAGGGTGCATTAAGCGATTTGCTAACTCACCGTCATTGGTAAATAACAATAAACCTGAAGTATTGATATCTAAACGGCCAATCGCAATCCAACGATCACCTTCTAAACGAGGTAGTCTATCGAAAACCGTACGGCGACCTTCAGGATCTTTACGCGTACACAACTCGCCTTCAGGCTTGTGATACATTAAAACACGACAAACACGCTCTTCTTGCTGCTCAATTTTAACAACATGACCGTCAACACGGATAACCGCATTTTCTTCAACACGATCACCTAAACGTGCCACTTTACCGTTAACGCTGACACGATTAGAGTCAATGTATTTTTCCATTTCACGGCGTGAACCCACACCAGCACGGGCCAATACTTTTTGTAACTTTTCACTCATTAGGATGGTTCTCTCACAGAAGGATCACTCAATATCTGTTCTAGTTTTACATCTTGTTGCTCAGGTAAATTAGGCAGCTGTTCTAAACCAGATAAAGAAAAATAATCTAAAAATTGTTTGGTGGTTGCATATAGCGCAGGTTTACCAGGCACGTCTTTTTGCCCAACAACCGATATCCATTCACGCTCTAATAAACTTTTCATGATATTGCTGCTTACAGCAACCCCTCTCACCTGCTCTATCTCACCTCGGGTAATAGGTTGACGATAGGCTATCAGGGCAAGGGTTTCTATGGTCGCTCGTGAGTATTTCACCGCTTTTTCAGGCCATAGTTTACTTAATGGCTCAGACAAAGAAGGTCCCGCTTGAAAGCGATAACCAGACGCCACTTCAACCAACTGAACACCTCTTGTTGAATAGTGCTCAACCAGTGAGTCTATGGCTTGGGTTAATCTTTTAGCAGAAATATTGAAATCTTGCAGAACGGTTTCTTGTAGGCGACGCTTACTTAATGGCTTCTCAGAAACAAAAATCGCTGCTTCGACTAGCTCAACGAGTTGTTCATCACTAAGACGCTTAAAAGCCATATTAATCTACAATTGCAAACACAAGGCAATATTATGACAGAGGTTCGGTTACTCTTGTAGTTTTAAAGATAAATAAATCTCTGATTGCGGGGTAATTTGGGTAAAAGTGACTAATTGCTCTTTGATCAGTTCAAGCATTGCGATAAATGTAACCACCACACCTTGGCGCCCTTCATTAAAATCAAACAAATTAACGAAGGCACACGGACCATTATTTTCTGAAAGGTGCCTTAGAATTCTCGACATACGCTCACGAGTAGACAAAACTTCACTTGATATTTGATGGTGAGCGAGCGTTTTTACCCGAGCCATCACATTACCAAATGCAAGTACTAAGTCTTTTAAACTTAAATCAGGTAGTTTTTCTTCATCAGGTGCATTGTCAACATACTCTGCATTAGCTATGAAGAAGTCTTTTCCGACATGAGGCTGCTCTTTTAATGTTTCCGCCGCGGTTTTGAACTGTTCATATTCTTGCAAACGCTTGACTAATTCAGCACGCGGATCGGCTTCATCTTCAATCTCTTCATGGGTCGGCAACAGCATGCGCGATTTAATTTGTGCCAATAACGCTGCCATTACTAAGTATTCCCCTGCTAATTCAAGCTGTAAGTCTTTCATCAGCTCAACATAGCTCACATATTGTTTAGTTATGCTATGGATCGGCAGTTGCAGAATATCGAGTTTATGGCGCTTAATAAGATATAAAAGCAGATCGAGCGGGCCCTCGAAGCTTTCTAATATCACTTTAAGGGCGTCGGGTGGTATGTATAAGTCTTCTGGCTTTTCTAAAACGGCTTCACCATGAAGAAAGGCCAGTGGCACAGAATTACTCATTTAATGACTACTTCGATGGCTACTGAAACGGCGTAACATCACCGCATCCTTCGCGAAGGATTACAATATCATCGTCAGAGAAGTCAATTACTGTAGTCGCTTGTTCGATCAAATAGCCACCATGAATAATTAGATCCACCTGTTTTTCTAGGCTCATACGAATGTCATCAGGGTCTGATTCGGTAAATTGCTCACCAGGTAAAATCAAGGAACATGACATCAGTGGCTCATTGAGCTCTTCGAGTAAAGCTGAAGCAATTGGGTTATCCGTTACACGCATACCAATGGTTTTTTTCTTCTCGTTTAATAGACGCTTAGGTACTTCTTTGGTTCCTTTAAAAATAAAAGTGTAAGGCCCTGGTGTATTGTTTTTTATTAAACGAAAAATTTGATTATCGACACGGGCATACGTTGCTAGCTCTGATAAGTCTCGGCAGACAAGTGTAAAGTTATGGTGTTTTTCAATGCCACGAATACGCTCAATTCGCTCTTTCGCTTGCTTGTTACCAATACTGCAACCAAGTGCATAGCCTGAATCGGTCGGGTAGACTATCACCCCACCCTTATGAATAATTTCGACCGCTTGTTTAATTAAGCGTGTCTGCGGGTTTTCTGGGTGAATATGAAAAAATTGGCTCATTAGTTACACTCCTGTGCGTCTTGCCAAAACTGCCAAACAGCTTGGCAATCTTTTGGTAAGTATAGGTTTTTTCCGAGATCTGACCAAGGCATAGGATAATGAAAATCTGACCCCTGACTCGCGAGTAGATCAAATTCTTGGCTTAATTGTCCTAAAAACTGTCTTTCGCTCGGTGCTTGTTGCGGTAAAGCGACTTCCATCGCCTGCCCACCAGCGAGTTTAAATTCGCTCAGCAATTTACGAAGCCACTTATTAGACATTTGATACCGACCAGGATGCGCTAACACTGAAACGCCACCAGCTGCCTGAATTGCTGCAATGGCAGTCGCCATATCACACCAGTTGCTTGGTACATAACCCGTTTTGCCCCTGGCTAAGAACTTTTTAAACACACCTTGAATGTTCTTAGCTACACCGCGTTCGACTAACGCTTGTGCAAAGTGTGCTCGGGTGATTTCAGCATCCTTAGCCAATGTTTTGGCCTGCTCATAAATGTCTTCATAGCCTTTTTTCGCTAGGCGTCGACCAATCTCTTGTGCTCGTGCTTCACGTTTGCCTTGTTGCTCAGTCAGTAAATTAAGAAGATGAGTATTTTCAATATCTATAGATAGGCCGACAATATGGATTTCAAAACTCTCCCATTTTGTCGAAATCTCAACCCCTGCCACTAGCTCTAAATTTAAATCTTGGTCAGCTATAAATTGCTTTGCAGGTTCAACACCCGCAACGGTATCGTGATCGGTGAGGGCTAAAACATCAACGCCCTTTTCTGTTGCTCGCTCAAGTAATGCGTCTACGCTTAAACGACCATCAGAAAAGGTGCTATGACTGTGTAAATCATATTTTATCAAGTTTATTTCTCTTCATTATTATTCGTGTTCGTGTCAACGGGTCGGATTATATCACTAATACGCCTCATTGAATTTTTGTATACTTTATATTTTTAATGTTTTTGCAACTTTTTAGCTTGACTCACCCGTTCCGATAAGGTTTACTGTGTGCATAAATTGATTCGACATATACCTGATATGAAAACATTAACTAAAAACAAAATCTGGTGGTGGCACTCGTAACATTGCGGGCGCTTTGTCGTATCTATACGAATTCAAAACCCGCACACAAATGCGGGTTTTTTTATATCTAAATCTTTTGGAATACAAACATGATTAACAACAATATCAACACACATTCTTGGTGGTGGCGCCTGAACTAGCGGGACGGCATTGTTGTATCTGTTACACAACCCCCGCAAGTTAACACTGGCGGGGGTTTTTTATTATGGGGAATGAGGTTTTGATTTTTAGTCATATTACGACAACACCAGGGGAAGTGACGAGTATAAGACAACGGCGCGATTACATCAGCAGCCCACTGTCTTTATATGCGGCACTTGATAAAACAAATTCACTATTACTAGAATCAGCAGAAATTGACTCTAAAGATAATGTTAAAAGCATTATTTTAGTCGATGCAGCACTGCGCATTGAGTGCAGAGGCAAAACCGTGATTGCCAAAGCACTGTCTAACAATGGACAGCAAGTGCTAAGTTACTTGGCCGAACAAGTTGAAAACTGTACTGCGGTTGTAGAAGGCGATGTATTAACACTTGAATACGCACCGTTTGAAGCTGAGCTCGATGAATACAGTAAGCTTAAAGCAGATAATGCATTCAGTGCCTTACGTACTTGTATAAATAAAATCAAACGTAACTCAGATACCCCTTTTGCACTATTTTTGGGCGGTGTATTTGCTTACGACATGGTGGCGAACTTTGAAACACTCCCTAACGTCCCAGACGGTGATAATGACTGTCCCGACTATGTGTTTTATTTAGCAGAAACCCTAGTGTTAATCGATCACCAAGCCCAAACAACTGAGTTAATTGGTAATGTTTTCAACGGACCAGAAGTTCATGCAAACTGTTTTGAAGTTGGTAAACAGTTAGAAGAGCTTAATACGCGTTGTGATAATTTAACGCCGTATTTAGCAGCGCCAAATGAAGGCCAGTCTGAAGTAACAGTAAACATTGACGATGAGACTTACTGTCAGCAAGTCAAAACTTTAAGGCAAAACATTATCGATGGTGATATTTTCCAAGTTGTGCCTTCTCGTACATTCTCTTTACCTTGTGCTCAGCCACTAGCTGCTTATCAACAACTTAAAAAGCAAAATCCAAGTCCATATATGTTTTATATGCGAGATGAGTCTTTTGTTTTGTTTGGTGCCTCACCTGAATCAGCATTGAAATATTGCGTCAACAGCAATCAAGTTGAAGTTTACCCTATTGCAGGCACACGCCTTCGCGGTAAGTTTGCAGATGGCAGTATTAATCCAGATCTAGACAGCCGCATTGAACTTGAGCTTCGCAACGATCAAAAAGAGCGTGCAGAGCACCTAATGCTGGTAGATTTAGCACGAAATGACGTAGCGCGAATTAGCGTTGCAGGCACTCGCCACGCAAAAGAGCTGCTAAAAGTAGACCGCTATTCACAGGTCATGCATTTAGTATCACGCGTTGTGGGTCAATTAAAACCAGATTTAGACGCACTGCATGCCTATCAAGCTTGTATGAACATGGGCACACTAGTAGGTGCACCTAAAGTAAAAGCTGCGGAGTTAGTCAGACATACTGAAAAGCAACGTCGTGGTAGCTATGGTGGTGCAGTTGGATACTTAACGGGCGATGGTGCAATGGACTCTTGTATCGTTATCCGCTCTGCATTTGTAAAAAATGGTACCGCATATGTGCAAGCAGGTGCCGGTGTTGTATATGACTCAGATCCACAATCAGAAGCAGATGAAACACGGGCTAAAGCACAAGCCGTCATAAAAGCCGTGCAATCTACGTATCAAGGAGCCTGCTAATGTCTAGTAACAAAAAAGTATATTTTTTAGATAACTTTGATTCATTCAGCTACAACCTTGTTGATGAACTGACGCTACTAGGCCTAGATTTAGTGGTTTACCGTAACAATATCTCCGCTGAAAAGATCTTCGCCAAGATGCAGCAAGAAACTTCACCGGTAATTTTAGTGTTATCGCCAGGCCCGGGTAACCCAGCTCAAGCAGGCTGCTTATTAGAGCTAATTGAACTCGCTAAAGGCCAATTCCCTATGCTGGGAATTTGTTTAGGCCAACAAGCTTTAACACAAAGCTATGGCGGAGCTGTTGGTCATGCAGGTGAAACAGTTCATGGTAAGTCTTCAATTATTGAAGCAGACGACCACCCTGTATTTGCAGGTATTGGCAAACGCTTCCCGGTTGCACGTTACCACTCTCTTATGGCGACTCATGTTCCTGAAAGCTTAAAAGTGATTGCCAAATACGACACTATTCCGATGGCTATTTATCATCCTGAAGATAAGGTGATCGGCTATCAATTTCACCCTGAGTCTATTCTTACCCCAGACGGTGCTCAGTTATTAAAACAAAGTATCGACCACTTAACACAATAGGAGCCAACATGGACAGTTTAAATCTATTACTTGAACAACAAGACTTAACATTTGAGCAAGCAAATAGCTTCTTCGATTTAGTAATGCAGGGTGAAGTGTCTGAAATTGAACTCACCGCCGCACTGATTGCATTAAAAATTAAAAAAGAAACGGCACAAGAGATTGCTGGGGCAGCAAAAGCCATGCGCGATCATGCTACTGCTTTCAACGCACATAATATTGTTTGTGCTGATAGCTGTGGCACAGGTGGCGACGGTTCAAATACCATCAATGTCAGCACAACAGCGGCAATTGTGGCTGCGGCATGTGGTATCAATTTAGTGAAACACGGCAATCGCAGTGTATCAAGCAAGTCAGGCTCTGCGGATTTACTTAGAACACTAGGCATTAATATCGAAATGACACCTGAGCAAGCCAGTGTATGTTTAAAAGAAACCGGCTTCACCTTCTTATTCGCGCCGCTTTATCACTTAGGTGTGAAACACGCGATGCCAGTACGTACCACGTTAAAAACTCGTACAATTTTTAATATTTTAGGTCCACTGACTAACCCAGCAGCCCCACAAGTACAGTTACTGGGTGTATATGATAAAAGTTTATGCCGTCCGATGGCCGAGACATTAAAGACACTCGGTACTGAGCGAGCAATGATAGTACATGGTGAAGGCACAGATGAAATTGCCCTACATGGCGCAACCCATGTAGCTGAACTGGTTGATGGTGACATTAAAGAGTACACCTTAACCGTTGACGACTTTGGCGTTGAACATTATTCATTAGACCAAATCGCCGGAGATACGCCAGAATACAATGCCAAAGCCAGTATTGAGATTTTAAATGGCTCAGCACCTGATGCACACAATGCCGCTATTGCAGTAAACGTCGCTGCATTATTGGTCATGCATAATTTGGCTGCTGATTTTAAAGCCGCCACGCAGCAAGTATTAGCAGTTTTAAAGTCTGGACAAGCCGCAGACAAACTGAAAGAAATCGTTGAGGTAAGCAATGGCTAACGTATTAGAAAAAATCGTTGCAGATAAGCAGCAAGAAGTCGCTCTAAGAAAACAACAAAAGCCACTAGACTCTTTTATTAACGACCTTGTGCCAAGCGACAGAGATTTTCAAGCGGCACTGACAGCATCAGGCACAAAGTTTATTTTAGAGTGTAAGAAGGCATCTCCTTCTAAGGGCCTGATTAGAGATAATTTTAATCTTGATGAAATTACTGGCGTATATGGCAAATATGCAACGTGCATCAGTGTGTTAACCGACGAAAAATACTTTCAGGGTAGTTTTGATTACCTGACGTATGTCAGCAAAAAAGTTGACCAACCGCTTATTTGTAAAGACTTCTTCATTGACGAGTATCAGGTTTATCTGGCGCGATTACATGGTGGTAACGCTATTTTGCTTATGCTGTCAGTACTTGATGATGCGCAATATGTACACCTTGCCAATGTGGCAAAGTCACTGAATATGTCTATCTTAACCGAGGTCAGTAACGAAGAAGAAGTACACCGCGCACTTGATCTGAATGCTGAGATTATCGGTATTAATAATCGCAACTTACGTGACTTAAGCACAGATTTAGCGACAACCGAGAAGCTCAGAAAGCTAATCCCTGATGGCAAAGTTGTGATCTCTGAATCAGGTATTTACACCCATCAAGATGTAAAGCGTCTAGCACCACTTTGTAATGGTTTCTTAGTGGGCAGCTCTATTATGGCTGAGCAAGACTTAGAAGTTGCTTGCCGTCGTCTTATTCTGGGTGAAAATAAAGTTTGTGGTTTAACACGCTCTCAGGATGCCCAAGCGGCTTTTAACGCAGGGGCTATTTACGGCGGCTTGATCTTCGCCCCTAAATCGCCCCGCTACGTTGACATTGACTGCGCAAAAGCCGTCATCGATAGCGCACCTTTAAAATATGTTGGTGTATTCGTAAACGAAGACCTAGAACAAGTCAGTGAAATTGCGCAAACATTAAAACTTGCAGCCGTGCAGTTACACGGCAATGAAGATAAAACGTATATTGAAGCGCTGCGTGCAAAGTTACCTTTAACTTGCCAAATATGGAAGGCACAAGGTGTGACTGATGTGCTGCCTGAACCAATCTCAGGAGTAGATAAACATTTGTACGATACTAAAACCTCTGCAGGATTTGGTGGCACAGGTGAAGTATTTGATTGGTCTTTACTGGCTGAAATGACCGCAAACAGCTTTATGTTAGCTGGCGGTTTAAACGCAGAAAATGTACTTGATGCAGCTTATACAGGCGCACAAGGACTAGATTTGAATTCAGGGGTTGAACTTAGCCCTGGTAAAAAGTGTTCGCAAAAAATTGCAGATGCTTTTAAAAACATAAGAGGTTATTGAGGTGGAAATGAATAACGCAGCATATTTTGGCGATTTCGGTGGCATGTTTGTACCCGAACTACTCGTCCCTGCACTAAAGCAGCTTGAAGGTGAATTTAATAAATCACAAAAAGATCCTGAATTTCAGGCTGAGTTTACAAAACTATTAAACGAGTACGCGGGCCGTCCAACGCCACTAACGCTTACACGTAATTTAGTTACAAACCCAAAAGTAAAACTGTATTTAAAGCGTGAAGATTTACTCCACGGTGGTGCACACAAAACCAACCAAGTACTTGGCCAAGCATTGCTGACTAAGCGCATGGGTAAAAAAGAAGTAATCGCCGAAACAGGTGCAGGTCAACATGGTGTGGCAACAGCCCTTGCCTGTGCCCTACTTGGCTTGAAATGCCGTGTTTACATGGGTGCAAAAGACGTTGAGCGTCAACAGCCAAATGTATTCAGAATGCGTTTAATGGGTGCCGAAGTGATCCCTGTAACTGCAGGCTCTGGCACGTTAAAAGATGCTGTAAACGAAGCCATGCGTGACTGGTCTGCAAACTATAAAACAGCCCACTACCTTTTAGGTACGGCTGCTGGCCCGCACCCATTCCCGACCATCGTACGTGAATTCCAAAAAATGATCGGTGAAGAAGCAAAACAACAAGTGTTAGACACTGAAGGTCGTTTACCTGACGCTGTGATTGCCTGTGTTGGTGGTGGTTCAAACGCCATTGGTATGTTCAGTGACTTCATCGGTGATGAAAATGTGAAACTCATTGGTGTTGAGCCTGCGGGTAAAGGACTTGATACTGAAGAGCACGGCGCTGCTTTGTGTAAAGGTACTAAAGGTATTCTACACGGTGCGTATACTTACATTATGCAAAACTCAGACGGCCAAATCGAAGAATCATACTCTGTTTCTGCAGGTCTTGATTACCCTGCAGTTGGCCCTCAGCATGCATTTTTGCATGAAACAGGCCGCGCACAATATGTGGGTATTTCTGATAAAGAAGCACTTGATGCTTTCCAAGCGCTTGCTAAGCATGAAGGTATTATTCCTGCGCTTGAGTCAAGTCATGCCCTTGCATACGCATTAAAATATGCCGAAAAGCAAACTGAAGAGACAATTTTAGTGGTGAACTTAAGTGGTCGAGGTGATAAAGACTTAGCACACGTTCACCAAGTACTAGCAGAACAAGGAGCGCTATAATGAGCCGTTATGCACAATCTTTTGCTGCCCTTGCAGAAAAAAATCAAGGCGCGTTTGTCCCGTTCGTGACAATTGGGGATCCAAACAAAGAACTGAGTTTTGAGATCATTAAAAGCTTGATTGACGGTGGTGCCGACGCGTTAGAGCTAGGTATTCCATTTTCAGATCCAATTGCAGACGGCCCAGTGATTCAAGCTGCGAACATTCGCGCCCTAGAGCAAAATATTAATACCCAAGACTGCTTTGATATCATTAAACAAGTTCGCGAATACAATCAAGATATTCCGATTGGTCTATTGCTGTATTCAAACCTTATTTTTGCGCGTGGTATCGATACTTTTTATCGTGAAGCAAAAGAAGTTGGCGTAGATTCAATTTTAGTGGCTGATGTACCGCTTCATGAATCTAAAATGTTTAGAAACGCTGCAAAAGCTGCAGACATTGAGCCTATCTTCATAGCAACACCAAACGCTGATGATGATGCAGTTCGAACTTGTGCAAGCTACGGCCGCGGTTACACCTACTTGCTTTCACGTGCTGGAGTAACCGGCACAGAAACAAAAGCACAAATGCCAGCTGACTCTATGATTTCTAAATTAAAAGAATATCATGCAGCGCCTGCACTGTTAGGCTTTGGTATTTCAACGCCTGACGATGTAAAAGCGGCACTGAACTCGGGTGCTGCAGGTGCAATCTCAGGCTCTGCTGTGGTTAAAATTATCGAGCAAAACCTGAACGAGCCAAGCGCAATGCTAGACTCGTTACAAAGCTTTGTTGCGACGATGAAAACCGCAACCCAAAAATAGTTTCTTCGTTTACTTGAAGCTGCAGCGGTGTTGGCGAAGCTCGTTAACCCAACTTACATAGAAAACCTATGTTCATTGGGATTAACTCACTTGCCGCCTAGCTGCAATTCCAAGTAGTTTGACGAAACTTTGATGCTTAGTTCGCTAAGGCGTCTTTCAGCGCCTTAGCAACTTTAAATTGCACCTTGTTTGCCCCTTCAATCATGATCTCTTCACCCGTTTGTGGATTTCTGCCCATCTTAGCCGGATGATAACTCAGTGCAAACGTACCTAAACCAGAGATAGGCACCTGATCGCCCTCAGATAAGCGCTTTTTTATGATCGCCAAAATACTATTCAAAGCTGCCTGAGAATCCTTTTTAGTTAACTCACTGTGTGCCGCCATGGCCGATACTAATTCTGACTTGTTCATATATACTGGTTTATTACTGCTAGAGGGTGGCAGAGCCTAAAAATATTTTTTGTGAATGTCAACTTGCAGTCTTACTCAAATATTGTTAATACTTTGTTGTAGGAAGTAATTTAAGAGAGGTATCTATGGCTGCATTATTTGAATACTTACCCCTTATCCTATTTTTCTTAGTCTACAAATTGGTCGATATATTCTGGGCGACTGCGGTATTGGTCGGTATATCGTTACTGCAAATTGCATATCAATATTTCACTAAGGGTAAAATCTCTACCAAAACGTGGGTTTTCTGTGTAATTGCTTTATTCCTAGGCGGTATGACAATCATATTCCAAGATGAACAGTACATTATGTGGAAAACGACAGCTATTTATGGCTTGCTTGCGGCTGCCTTAGTCATTTCTCGATTTATATTTAACAAAAACCTCGTGAAAACGGCATTACTCAGTATGTTAAAGACTGCTGCCGAGAAACAGGGTGAAAAAGAACTTAAAATTGATGTTCCAAAACCTGTGTATGAAAAACTCAATACGATTTGGTTTATATTCTTAATCAGTATTGCTGTCTTAAACCTCTACGTTGCCTATAACTTCTCACTCGACTTTTGGGTTAATTTCAAAGTCTTCGGTCTCGCAATCGCCACATTTATAGCTGTATTGCTCACTGTTTTTCGGATTTTTGAATACTTACCTGATGGGTTTCAAGAACAAGAAAACAAAAAATAATCCCGCAGATTTAATAAAACTGTCGCTTTTTTAGTCTAGGGGCAACCTATACTTTTTTTAGTTCTGTTTAAGTATGGAGTTGCCTTTGACTGCTTCGCAATATCGTTGGTTTGAGCTCTGTGGCGTTTTTTTCTGCTTGCCGTTATTTACTTATTTATTTAAAGATTACCTGTCTAGTTGGTTGTTCCCTGCTTTACTCATCCTTATGATTGTTTGTACCTTTCTATTGCTCACTGACCCGCACTTTAAGCGCTTTCGTTTAACTTCTTTAGGACAATTTTCACAAGTCAAACATCGACTTTTTACTGGCTTCTTCATTGGCGCATTGTTTAGTGCCATGTTATTTGGCTTGGCCAATCAAACGCTTTGGTTTGCTATGCCAAAGAATGAAACCACTCAATGGTTAATATTATTGATTGCATATCCACTGCTTTCTGTTTTGCCTCAGGAGCTCATTTTTAGGAGCTATTTCTTCCATCGTTATAAACATATTCTGCCAAGTAAAAACGTGCGTATCTTTTTAAGTGCACTCAGCTTTGCCCTCGCCCATTGCGTCTACGACAATTGGATTGCAATTGCGCTTTCATTTGCAGGCGGGCTGTTATTTTCTTACACCTATGCACACAGTCGTTCATTGATGGTGTGTGTACTAGAACATAGCTTGTGGGGTTTATGGATGTTTACTATTGGAGTTGGCAGCTATTTAGATTCCGGGATGAGAATAACCACAAGCTAGAGATTAATACCAATCCTCAATAATGCTTAATCATTTTGAGGGATTAAAATTGACGCTAGCTTAGTTAAAAATTCCACATTTAGAGCAACTAAATAGCAAAATTTTCGCCTTGCCTACATGGAAGTAGGTACCTCAGCGTGAGCAGGATGCGTGAGCGGCGCTATCGACAAGTTTTTCTTTCCTCAAAATAGACCACTTAATTTAGAGGATTGATATAAAAAGGCCGAATAATCGGCCTTTTTTAGTTTTAATCTTATACGGGTTAAAAACCAAATAAGCTTACTGCAAAAAACTTAGTGGCTACGGTATTTACAAAGATAAGTAGCAAGATCACAGGTATAAAAGTAGATAGTGAGAAATTCACATATTTTTCCATAAAACTACCTGAGTAGCTGTCACAGCCCTGAGATAACTCTTCAGAAAGCTTTGCTTTCTTCCAGCGATAAGTGACAAACAAACACACCATTAGACCATTCAGGGGTAAAATTGTGTCGTAGAAAACATCGTATACGATATCGAACATACTCTTGTCTGCACCACCATAACTAACAAACTGAGTTAGCCAATCAACCATACCAAATGACATAGTACACAGCACTGTCAGTAGACCTGTAGCACCAGCTAAAATTAATAATGCTACCTTGCGACTTACGCCTTTTTCTTCGATTAAAGCAGCTGTTGGCACTTCAACAATTGATACAAGAGAGGTAATTGCCGCAAAAAATACCAGTAAGAAGAAGACAAACGCCACGATTGACGCACCGGTATAACCAATGTCAGTTTGCAGTGCTAAAAGAATTTTAGGTAGATAAACGAAAATCATTGAAACCGATGAATCAGATAGCTCTTCTGGATTCGTCGCTGGATTGAAGCTGAAGATAGCAGGCAGAACCATAAGGCCAGCAATAAATGCCACTAACGAGTCAGTTATGGCGACCATTTTTGCGCCACCTACAATGTCGTCTTTTTTAGAGATATAAGACGCATAAGTCATTAAGATACCCATACCTAAAGATAATGAGAAAAATGCTTGAGACAAAGCGCCATTTAGAACACTGGCATCCATCTTAGAAAAGTCTGGGATAATGTAATACTCAACACCAGCCATGGCGTTATCTAGCGTGAGTACATACGCTACTAAACCAATTAGTAGTACAAATAGTGCGGGCATTAGAAACTTAGCTGCTTTTTCAATGCCTTCTTTAACACCACCCACTAGAATTAAGTTCACAATGATTGCAACTACAACCATGTAACCAAAAACCGTGTTTTGATTAATGAACTGACCAAAATGATCTGGATCAGCCAGCATGTCCAAGTTACCTAATGCAGTTTGCGCTAGATAACCAAATATCCAAACTGTAATTACCATATAAAATACAGCAATCATAAAAGGAGTTAGTACAGCGAGGCCGCCCGCAAAAGACCACTTTTTGTCATTACCAGATAAAGATTTATATGCACCGTATGGGTCTTTTTGCGCTTTTCGACCCATTGCCATTTCAGCCATCATCACAGGCAAACAGATAAAAGCCACAAATAATGCATAAACTAATAGAAAGGCTCCACCACCATTTTTTGTTGCAGAGACGGGAAAACCAACTAAGTTACCTATACCTACTGCAGAGCCTGCAGCAGCTAAAATAAAGCCTAGTTTTGAACTAAAATGCTCTCTGTTCGAACTCATTAAAACGTCATCCTGTTGTTATTGTTTTTTTACTTCCGCCCGACTCTACCGTCATAGGATACTGTTATCAAGTTTTTAACGTGAAACACTGCGTCTCATAGTATTGCCATTTACAAAGGGCGTATAGAAAGCTTACCATTGCATACAATTTCATACAGACCCGAATAAAGTGAATTTTATGTTGTATATGATCTACTCTACTGATGTAGAGAATTCTTTAGAAAAACGTTTAGCGACTCGCCCTGCTCATTTAGAAAGACTCGTGGCTTTAAAAGAACAAAATCGTCTATTCGCAGCGGGTCCTCTTCCTGCAATTGATAGTGAAGAACCAGGTTCAGCTGGTTTTACAGGCTCACTAGTTGTCGCAGAGTTTGAGTCTCTTGAAGCTGCCCAGCAGTGGGCTGATGCAGATCCATATATTGCTGCTGGCGTATATGCTCACAGTGTTGTTAAACCATATAAAAAGGTTTTGCCTTAACAACAAGTTCAGCTTTGGTTAATTCGTTAACTTATATTCTGAACACAATTGTTAAGCAGCCCTGTAACTGGAGCTCAAAATGCGTCTAACACTAGTTGGTTTTGTTGTTAGTTTAAGCTTGTCACTGATGTCAGCGACAGTCATTGCCAATAACAAAGCCAATATCGACAAAAAACAAGCTATTACGCTGGCCCTAGCAGAATATGCAGGAAAAACGTTAAAAGTATCAGAAGAAAACACCTATTTTGTCGTGAGGATCTTGCAACAGGACGGACGCATTGTTGACCTCAAAGTAGATAAAAAAACAGGCAAAGTGAAGAAGGATTAGTATGCGAATTTTAGTGATCGAAGATGATATTCAACTGGCTGAGAATTTACGCTCAGCACTAGAAAAAGAAAAATACAGTATCGATTTATGCCATGATGGTGAATCTGGTTTATTTCACTTACAAGAATACCCGCTTGATTTAGCTGTAGTTGATTTGGGTCTACCTAAATTAGACGGTATCGAACTGATTAAACGCGCCAGGAAAGCGGGGGTGACTATCCCCATTTTAATTCTAACTGCCCGTGAACGTTGGCAGGATAAAGTAGAAGGCCTAGATGCTGGTGCTGATGACTACTTAACAAAGCCATTCCATGTTGAAGAGCTTGTGGCTCGTTGTAACGCGTTAATTCGTCGTAGTGCAGGCCAAGCAAATCCAGAAATTAATATTGGTCCTGTTAAAATTCACACCCGCTCACAACAAGTGTGGGTCAATGAAAAAGAATTAACGCTCACTGCATATGAATACAAAGTGCTTGAATACTTAATGGTCAACCCGCAAAAGGTGATTTCTAAATCTGAACTTACTGAGCATATTTATGATCAGGACTTCGACTTAGATTCAAATGTAATTGAAGTGTTTGTGCTTAGGCTACGTAAAAAACTCGATCCTGAAGGCGTACTTAACCCAGTCGAGACTTTAAGAGGCAGAGGCTACAGGTTTAAGAGTCAGTGGTAAATTCTATACAGGTGCCATTAAAAATAAGACAAGGCTTCGTCCTTGTCTTTGTGCTTATAATCGCCCTTCCCGTATTGTTTTACTCTGTAAGCAGCGCCTATTATGCGTCACTTGTCGATGCCACCGAAAAAAACTTAGAAGCGCACTTATATTCACTCATTTCAGAAGTTGAGTTTATTGATGAATCGGTAAAAATGCCCAATACCATATTGGCACCCGAATTAAATCGCATTGACTCCGATACTTTCGCTCTTATCTATCAGAACAATGATTTGGTTTGGTATTCGGAGTCTGCTGTCTCACTAGAATTTAACCCTGACTCAATAGACTCTGAGACTGGCGCATCTGAATTCAAACAAGTGCACTATCAAGGCAATGCATACTGGCAACTCAGCCTCACTGTTATCTTGGGTAATGCCGAACAATCTCAACAAGCTGTGTTTATCCTGCTGCGAGACGATAATGCTTTAGAAGATATATTGTCCGAGTTTACAGACACATTAATGACTTGGATGTTAATTCTCGGTGCCATCATGACACTTTTAATGAGTTTAGGTTTTATCTGGAATATGCGACCTCTACAGCGTTTAGACAAAGAGATAAAAGCGATTGAATCTGGCAAAAAGGAGCGCTTATCGCATACTTACCCTGTTGAGCTTCAAGCTATTACAGAAGATCTAAATTTACTCCTTGAGTCTCAACGCCGACAAAAAGAACGATATAGAGCGTCATTAAGCGACTTAGCACATGCACTGAAAACGCCTTTAGCTATCTTAAAATCTAGTCCTATGGCAAATGATAATGATGCACAAGAGCAACTCGATAGGATCAACAGTATGATAGAACATCAGTTAAAGCGTGCTGCGACTGGTGGTACCGATACTTGGAAGAAAACCACCTCTGTTGCACCTGTACTTGAATCGATTTTAAATGCGATGAAAAAGGTATATCATGAGAAAGCAATTGATTTTCAATCGAATTGTGCTGATAAAACTAAGTTTTTAGGCGATAAAACAGATTTAATGGAGATACTGGGCAACCTTATCGACAATGCCTGTAAAGCCTGTCTAAAGACTGTCCATGTCAATGTCACAAGTGATGAAAAGACCCTGAAAATTGAAATTTGTGATGATGGCCCAGGCATTGAAGTCAGTGCTCGTAAAAAACTATTACAACGCGGCACTCGCTTAGATACTTATGAATCGGGTCATGGCGTTGGACTCGCAATTGTGGCAGATTTGGTGAATGATTATCAAGGAAACATAGAGATAGGCTCTGCTTCATTAGGCGGTGCGTTGTTTATTGTTGAGTTTAAATATGACTAAATTTTTTAGATTACTTTTTTGTGCAGGATTACCACTAATAACACTTTCAACACACGCCTATGAGCTCAGAGAGTGTAAGCCAATACAAAGTAACTCCCCTGCTGAGGCTAGACAGTTTATAAAATGCCTTGATAGCAATATTGAGACATTAGACAGGGAAAGAACTATCTGGATTAAAAAGCTGGTGATGGATATGGAAGAGCTTGAGCAAGACACCGGCAATACTCAACTGTTACCGATTATAAGACGAAGTTTAAAACATCAAGACAACTACATTGAAGATAGCTGTAGATGGCGCTACCTTCATAAAATGCCAAACTCAACCAAAGCTGCTGTTGCATATAAAGAATGCAAGATACGTTTATATACACGCCATATTGAAGATTTGAAACTTAGTTATTAATCAACAATAAAAACGGCGCTTTTTCAGCGCCGTTTTCAATAATTAACTTAGCTTTGATTCTGTTTCTTCACCACTACCTAGCATAGTCGCTAGCCACTGCCCTTGTTCGCTATTTTCTAAGGCAATTTTCACCACCATGGTTAATGGTACTGATAACAGCATTCCCACAGTCCCAAACAACCAGCCCCAGAAGATTAAAGAAAGGAACACAACTAAAGTAGATAAGCCAAGCCCTTTACCCATATATCTAGGCTCTATAACGTTCCCCATAACCGTATTTATCGCCACATAACCAAGTGCAACAAAGCCACTGACAAGAGGACCTTGGGTGATAAGTGCAATTAAAACCGCAGGCACTGCGGCAATAATAGAGCCGATATTAGGAATATAATTTAATAAGAACGCGACAACGCCCCATAAAACAAAGTAGTCAACATCTAATATCCAAAGTAACAACGCAGCGCAAAAACCAGTTGCTAAAGACACCAAAGTTTTAATGGCCAAATAAGAGTTAATAGATTCTAGAAATTTATCGATTTGTTTTTGTCGCATTTCAGGGTCATCTAGCGCCAAATGTACTTTTTTATTGATCATCGGTGCTTCGAATAACATAAACACCACTGTTAATATGATTAAAAAAATATTGGCCATGGCCGCACCAAACCCAGTCAGCATATTGGTAGCCATATCAATCATTTTACCCGGATCAAACAAGGCAATGAGCTGTTGTTTGTCGATCAAAATATTGTACTGTGCAGCAGTATCTACTAACCAGACAAAACGGGTCTGTAAATCTTCTCTGTATTGTGGCAATTGCTTTGAGAAATCATTCAGAGATTGACCTACTAGGCCTGCTAAACTAGAGCCAACAGCCACTATCATTAACATGATGAGTAAAATAGCAATGCCTTTAGGTACTTTATAGCGGGCAAAGAATCTCAGTAATGGATTACAGATGATGGCAATAAATGCAGCCAGTATAAAAGGCACAATGATATCTGTGGCCAGTTTTAGGCCTGCCAGCACGATAAACAGCGATGCGATAATCACCAAGCTTTTACTTAAACCTTGAAGAGACGACACATAAATTCCTTCGAAAACAAGTTTACATTTATTCTACTTCAACAATACTTAATTGATCCATCAATGATTTTTAACGTATCAAAACTAAATATAAGCGCTAAGGTTGTAGGATGAAAATACTGATAACAGGTGCAACGGGATTAATTGGCTCCGCACTTTGTAAACTGCTCGCTAACAAGCACGAACTGATAGCTTTAACGAGAAACATAAACAAAGCTAAAAACACATTACCAAATTCAATCGACGTTCTAGATAATCTTGAAGATTTAAATTTTGATGATTTAGATGCGGTGATTAATCTTGCTGGAGAGCCCATCGCAGACAAACGGTGGAGCGCTCAACAAAAGCAAAGAATTTTTCAAAGCCGTTTAGGTATTACCGAGCAGATCGTCACTAAAATAAATGCCAGTGACGCTCCGCCTAAAGTGTTTATTTCTGGAAGTGCTATTGGGTTTTATGGTCGTCAACCTGCTGAGAATGTCATTACTGAGTCATACTCGTCAACTTACCCTGAATTTAGCCATCAGCTATGTAAACAATGGGAAGAACTCGCACTACAGGCACAGTCACCTGATGTGAGAGTTTGCCTGCTACGAACAGGTATTGTGCTGAGTAAACAAGGTGGTGCTTTGGACAAAATGCTCCCCCCCTTTAAGTTAGGATTGGGTGGCAAAATGGCATCAGGAAAACAAATGATGTCCTGGATCCATATCGATGACATGATCAACGCCATCGTATTCTTACTTGACGAGCCAAATGCCCATGGTGCGTTTAACCTCACAGCCCCTGAGCCTGTTAGTAATACTAATTTTACTCAAATACTCGCAAAAACCTTAAACCGCCCTGCTTTGTTTCCTATGCCAGAATTTGTTTTAAAACTGCTCTTTGGTGAAATGTCCGACTTATTAATATATGGGCAAAATGTAATCCCAGAAAAGCTCGAACAGCAGGGTTTTAAATTCAAGTTTGAAACACTTGATACTGCTCTGAATGAGGTTTTAAATTGACCTCAATCTGCGACCTAGTTTTTTCTAGACATGATTTTGAAAGTATATAAAAACAAAAAAACCACGCATTAGCGTGGTTTTTATCATAAGAATTACCCAGTGCTAAAGAAGTTTGAGTAATCTTTCTGACTGTAATTCAGCAGCAGGCGTATTTGATAAGTATGCAGATAAATAATGATCAAAACCTACGTTTTGACCTTGCAATTTATCATCTAACATAGCTACTTGTTCTGCCATACGCTCTGGGCTTGAGCTCTCATCCTTCATTTTCTCAGATAAGATTTCAAGGCGTAAAATTATCTGCTCACTAGACAAATTCACGTCCATTTTGCTAATAAACTCAGCTGGGATCGAACCACCATTTTCAAGCGCCACCTTTAACGCATCAAATCGAGCTGTATTGGCACGCTGCTCAAGGTCAACTAATTGCTGCTGCAATTCAGAAATAAACTTTTGGGCTTGCTTTTTGACTGCTGGTAGAAAGTCAATTTCGGATAATTGAGAAATCAACTTTTTGATTTCACCTTCGCTACTGTTCTCAGACAACTGAGCTTTAATTTCATCAAATTGTTGCTGCTGCTCTGAGTTCAGTGCATCTTTCTCTGCTTTTTGAGATTCAAACTCCGCACTGCGTTTCGCAAACACGGCATCGTTATGCTCTCTGAAAGCTTGCCACAGCTGGTTTTCTTTCTTGTTACCTGCAAAACCGATTGTTTGCCACTGCTTTTGTAACGATTTCAATACGTCGCACGCTTGTGCCAAATCCTCAGCAGCAATTTGCTCAGCCGCTGTATCAACTAGACCTTGCTTTAATTGAGCATTGTGTTCATGTTGCGAACGGATCGCATCACCAATAAGTTGGGCTTTAGCTTTAAATGCATTATTCAGTGATTTGTATACATCACTGTCTACGCTGCCAGCTGCACGCCACTGTTTATTTAGCTTATTAAACTGGCTTTCATATTCACGCCAGTTAAACTCACCTACTGATGTGTCTGTTGCGGCAAGTTCTGACATTTGTGCAATCAAAGCTTCACGCGCTTGCTTTGCTTTTTCACGTTGTTGCTCTTGTTCAGCAAAGAAGGCACGACAAGGTGCAAATAGCAGTTCTAGCTTTTCATCGAACTGCTTCGCTTGTAGCTTCTCTTCGTCAGTATCAACTCGGCCTAATTCATGCCATTGTGCACGTAGCTTCTTAACTAACTCAGCACGTTGTTTAGGCGCTAAATCACAGCTTTCAATATGCTCATCTAACACAGCTAAAAGCTCTACACGCTTTGGTGCTGAAGCGTACTTTTGCCAATCACGAATATCATCTAACTGCGAAGCAATTTGCTCACGAAGCGGTTCAAGCTGTGCTTGGTTTGCTGCAGTTAAACGCTCGAAGTGCTCGTTGAATCCTTTAAAAACGCCAAATGCCACTTTACTTCGGCCTTGCTCAAGCAGTCGTTGGACATCTTTGGCTTTGCGTCTAGCTTGTTTAAGCTCATTTTGTTGCGCATCAAGTTGTTCAGCCATGGCTGATTTAAATTGCTTGCTTAACGCACTAAGCTTTGCTTTTGCTGGTTTTTTTAATGTGTTAGGTAACTGTTCAATAATGCTTTTCGCATTGTTGTAAGCCGATTTTTGCGAATTTAAAGTGTCATCAAGCTCACTCAACTCTGTTGATGGCGTGATATTAGCAAGTGCGTCAAGTGCAGTTTGGGCGGCTTGGTTTGCAACAACCAGTTCAGGTAATTGCTTTAATTGACTTTCAAAGTCTGCAAGTAAGCTTAAATGCTTAACAAGCTCAGCACTGTATGCACTAGATGTTATTTCATTACGTACCTGACTAAGCTGAGTCTCTAACTCCGTCTGTTTTGAAACATCTAGTTGTTCTAGAGCATTAACTAACGCTTGTTCAGCTAGATTCAAGTGTGACACAATTTCTGTCAGGAACGCCTCTTTTTCTCGCTTCGCTTGCTCAGCTTTTTCTGCTGCTTCAAACTCAGTTTGTAAAGCAGTCAAATGTGAAGAAATACGCGTTTCTATTGCACTGTATTTTTGTTGATTTTCTTTAACCGCTTCCTCATCTAACCAAGACAGCTCTAGACCTACCCACTGCTCAGTTAAAATTCCGAATTGGTTGTTTACTTCTTTGTAATCGTGCTTGTCTCTAAGCGCATTAAGCTTAGCTAAAATCATTTTGACTTGTGCAAGTACTTCAGCCGGTTTTTCTTTTGCCAGTTTTTGTTGCTCAAGAGCTTGCTCAAGTGCCGATTTCGCTTGGCCCTTCGCTGATTTCAATAACTGCTTTTGTAAGCCGTATTGCTCTACCAAAGGTAAAAGCAACAACTGGAGTTGCTCATCGTCTTGCTTAAAGCTCTGCTCTATCAGTTTAGGCTGAGCAAGGCGTTTTAATAATTTTACACGAACTTCTAAGCTTGACTCAGAGAACGCTAACTTTTCTAGCACTCGTTTCGATGCATATCGATCTACATATTCTTGGCGAATAGTACCGTCAAGTTCACTTTTGCCGTTTAATACTGCGCTACTAATATGTTGTTCTGCTAGGTCTTTAAGCGCTTGGTCTTGTTTATAAGCTTGCCACCAAAGACTCAAACTATTTAATTTATTTAAAGCTTTTTGTCTGATTTCAATCGAATTATCTTCCAATGCCATTGTCTTTAAAACATCGGCATCCTTGTCTTGCTCTAGCTTATTAAGCGCCTGAAGTCTTACTTCAGTTTTTGGGTGTTTCCATTTTGGTGTAAATAGGTGTTTAAAGATCATTTTCACTGAACCTAGCTATCTCATTTTCTTTTTTAAATTCTTGTTGTAGTTCTCTTTTGGACTTCTGAACCATTTCACCTTCTGCGTTTATGGTGAATTGCTCATTAGTCTTGGCTACTTTCGCCTGATAAAGCATAACGAGTTGTACTGTTTGCTCTTTTTGAGCTTCTGTCAGAGGAGTGCCATCAGGCCACTTACCTGTTGAGGCCCCATACTGCAAACGCTCAAATAATTCGGGTGTTAAATTATTTACTAAGCTGTCTATGTTCATGTCACTTTTTCTTTTTTAAATACACTAAAATAATTCTGTTAACTAAATACCAAAAACAACCAACTGCGATGACGCCTCTGGTTAACCACATTTCAATTGAATCAGGTACTGGTTGGCGTGAATAAAGGTATAAGAAACCACCGAGGAAAAGGATCAATGCAAGGAAAGAGTGATTCATAAACATCTGCTGCTTTTTAACTCTTTTACGTGCAGCAATTCGAGCTAATTGCTCTTCGCTGACTTCTCCGAGCTGAAGGTCACAGTGTGGACAAACCTTGTTTTTACTTGAAATAGACTCGTTACAACTTGGACAAGAAACTATTGCCATATTTATGACTCCTGCTGATACAAAAAAGGCGTCTCGAGGACGCCATTTTACTCGTTTTTGTACCAAAAGTCTTTTACTAAGGTACGTTCAAAAACGATTTATTTTTCGTTTGGATGCTCTTTGTTGAACTTATCCCAGTATTCAGTGACTGACTCTTTCATTTCTTTACGAAGTAAGAAAATACCGAATAAGTTAGGTAAGGTCATCACAACGATTGCAACTGCTGCTAGTTTCCAAACTAAAGTCGTGTCTGCAAATGATGCCCAGAAAAAGCCTGCAACATAAAATACTCGGTAGGGCATCACTGATTTGCTACCAAGTAGATAAATCATTGCACGGTCGCCATAATAGGACCACGCAATTGCTGTCGAGAAAGCAAATAATAACAAGCCAATTGATACGATATATTTACCATTTTCACCAAAGAAACCTCGGCTAAATGCTTTAGTTGTCAGCTCAGCAGAATGTACTAAAGATTTACCTGTGATCATAATGTCTTTGTCTACAGGCATACCATCTTTAATCTCAATAGTGCCGGTATAAACATGCTTTTCAGTTAAACCAAAGCGCACATCTTCAGCAATTGAACGAGAGTGAATAATGGTAAAGTCTTTTTCTACCGCTTTACCCTGAATTGAATGAAGTTCACCATTATAAAGCTCAACACCATGGTCTTTTTCATCATTTAGGTAATTGTATAGCGCTAGACGATCTTGTTCGTTATCTTCAGAATACTGACCTTGTAAAATGACCATTGACGAACGTTCAAATTGTGTTTCAAATTTTTCCGTCCACACACCTGAAGAAAGGATTACTAAACCGGTTAAAGTACAGATGATGATAGTATCGATGAAAGGTTCAAGAATTGACACCATACCTTCAGATACTGGCTCATCTGCTTTTGCAGATGCGTGTGCAATTGGTGCAGAACCTTGACCTGCTTCGTTAGAGAATAAACCACGGTTTACACCACGGTTGAAGGCGTAAGCAAATGATGCGCCTAAGAAACCACCCGCTGCGGCAGAACCTGAAAATGCGTCTGTGAACACAGCTGCAAATGAAGGTGCAATGTTTTCAATGTTGTAGAAGATTACCGCCAATGCACCAATGATATAAACCGCTGCCATCAGTGGCACAACACGAGAAGTGATTGCGGCAATACGCTTGATGCCACCTAAAATAACAAGTGCAAGTAGGATAGATAGCACACCACCTGTATGCCAAGGCTCAAAACCAAAGGTAGACTCCATACCCTGAGCAATATTATTAATTTGCGGCAGGCTACCTGTACCAAAAGAACTAATTACAGTGGCAACAGCAAATAATACAGCTAACCACTTCATATTCAAACGACGATCCATGTAATACATTGGACCACCAGCCATCGTGCCATCATCGGTTTTTACACGATACTTGTGTGATAGGGTCACCTCTACAAATTTAGTCGTCATACCGAAGAATGCAGTCATCCACATCCAAAATAATGCCGCTGGACCACCAATTGAAATTGCCAGGGCCACACCACCGATATTACCAGTGCCTACGGTGCCTGAAAGTGCAGTCGCAAGCGCTTGGAAGTGCGTGGTGTCACCTTCATGGCTTTTTTTATCAAACTTGCCGGTTACCACCTTACAAGCATGTTTGAAATATCTGATCTGTGGAAATTTAAGATAAATGGTGAAGAATAAACCCACACCAAGTAATACGTATGGGAACCAATCTGCTCCCCCCAACATGCCATCTAGAGAATCTAGAAACCGCCCAAATGCATCCATGGAACATCCTCATTATTGTTATACATAAAAGGTAGCACCGTGGCGCTACCTTTTGATTTTACTGTTGATTATTATCTTAGTTTGTCTACAACCGAAACAATTGCAGCAAGCGTATCTTGACCGAATTGGTATGAGCGTCTGTCAGACCAACCGTAATATGGGTCTGGTAGATTCGCGTTATCTTTAAACGGCATTTCAATCGTATAAGCCAACGCTTTAAACGCCTCACCCACAGCACAAGATGCAACCGTTAAGTTAGCTTCACCTGGCGCATCTTTTGGATAGCCAAACTCATCTTGGAACTCAGGTGTTATAGTAAGTAGTGCTGCTTTAAAATCGTTTTCTAATGACTCTAAACGCGCATCATAACTTGGAATGCCTTCACTACCAGCAACAAAGTTATAAGGCAATGCTTCGTCACCATGAATATCTAAATACATATCAAGGCCTGCGTCATGCATCTTATTTAACACATGGAAAACCTCTGGTGATTTTTCAAGGCTCGGTTCAGCCCACTCGCGGTTAAGGTTAACACCCACTGCGTTTGTACGAAGGTGACCTCGAACACTGCCATCAGGGTTCATATTTGGAACAATATAGAAAACCGCTTTAGAAAGTAACGCTGCTGCATGCGGGTCTTCGTCATCTAGAAGCTTGTGAAGTAAGCCCTCGACAAACCACTCTGCCATTGTCTCACCCGGGTGCTGACGGGCAGTGATCCAAATTTTCTTTTTACCTTCTTCAGGTTCGCCAATCGTAAGCAAACTGATATCACGACCGTCTAGCGTTTCGCCAAGAGTTTCAATTTCACATGCATCATGGCTTTGCGCCCAATAGAGTAAGTCTAAATGACGCTCATAACTATAAGGTGCGAAATAAGCAAAATAGGTATGGCTCTGCTCAGGTTCGAAATCAATAGTAAGAGTACCGTTTTCGTATGCTGTAGGAACACGGAACCAAGTTTGGCGATCATATGATGCCACCGCTTGATAGTCATCCCACCCTTCCGGATAAGCTGATTTTTCTAGACCACCAATTTGCATTTTATGTTGTAAAAATGGTGTGCTTTCTAAACGAAAATGAAACCACTGAAAAAATTCAGATTCATTATCGTTGTTGATAGCTAGTTGAATATCGAGTGGCTCGTTGCTCGCAAGCACCTTGATATTACCACTGTCAAAATTACTGGTGATTTTCATCCGTAACCTTCTTTTTATAAATTAACGACGCAATAGTCGCAGACAAACATTAACTTTTTGTCTTTATCGTTTAGGAAGTGTAATTCACTTGTAAAAATAATTTTTAAAGAGTATCACACCGATTTAAGTTCAAAAACTAAAAAAGCCAGCTAAAGCTGGCTTTTTATTACTTTTCGATATTAGCGAGGTAGGCTTGGGAATTCAACTTCAGCCATATCGTGCATAACACGAATAACCTGACAGCTGTAACCAAACTCGTTATCATACCAAACGTATAATACAACACGGTTACCATCAACAATTGTTGCTTGAGAATCAACAACACCTGCGTAACGGCTGCCTACTAGGTCAGTAGAAACGATTTCTGTTGACGCTGTGTAATCAATTTGATCACGAAGGTCAGAGTACAGTGATGTTTCACGTAAGTACTCGTTTAGCTCTTCAACCGTTGTCTCTTTTTCAAGGTTTAGGTTAAGAATAGCCATTGAAACGTTTGGCGTAGGAACACGGATAGCATTACCAGTTAACTTACCTTCAAGTTCAGGTAGTGCTTTAGAAACAGCTTTAGCCGCGCCCGTTGACGTGATAACCATGTTCAGTGCTGCTGCACGACCACGACGCTCTGCTTTGTGGTAGTTATCAATCAGGTTCTGGTCGTTAGTGTAAGAGTGAACTGTTTCAACGTGACCATTCTGGATACCAAACTTATCATTAAGTGCTTTAAGTGTTGGTGTGATTGCATTCGTTGTACAGCTCGCCGCTGAAACGATTGAATCTTCAGAAAGGATGTCTTTATTGTTAACACCATAAACCACGTTTTTGATGTCACCTTTTGCAGGCGCTGTTAGAAGCACTTTAGCAGCACCATTTGACTTAAGGTGAAGGCCTAAGCCATCTCTGTCTTTCCAGATACCTGTGTTATCAACGATAAGTGCATTGTTGATGCCGTATTCATTGTAATCAATTTCATCTGGAGAGTTAGCATAGATAACTTGGATATAGTTACCGTTAGCTTTGATTGCGTTACGCTCGTTATCAACCGTGATTGAACCGTTGAAAGGGCCATGGATTGAATCACGACGTAACAGACTTGCACGCTTTTCAAGGTCACCGTCACGGCCACCACGAACAACGATTGCACGTAAGCGTAGATCAGTGTGAGAGCCACCACGCTCGATAAGTAGACGTGCTAATAAACGACCGATACGGCCAAAACCGTAAAGAACAACATCACGAGGCTCTTGATTGTCGCCTTTGTTTACGATGTCTGCTAATTCAGCGTTTAGGTATTCTTCAATTGAACGACCTTCGCCTGCATTTTTATGAACATAACCATAAGCTAATTTGCCTAGGTCAATACGTGCAGGTGCTAAATCCATTTTGCTAATAGCTTCTAGGAATGGGAAGCTTTCACGTAAGCGTAGTTTGCTTTCTTCGAAACGTGCCACAGTCTTGTGAGCTTTGATCACGTCGATTGTGCTTGTATTTACAAGTGGACGACCGTAAACAGCGATTTCAACACCCTTGTTACGGTACAAACGACCAATGATTGGTTGCATGTTTTCAGCATAATCTTGGCGTTCTTGCCAGCTATTTTGATATTCTTGCTCGTGAGATAAGGTCATTTTTTCTGCCTAATTAAACAATTTTTTTGAACGGATAGCCCCTTAGGGCAACGCTATTCTAATTTAAACTGCTACGATTCTCCACTGTTACTGTCTAATTCATTAGGCTAAACTAGGCAGAGTTATTTTTTATGCGGTTTTTTTAGTGTAAAAACAAGTAAAACTCATAAAAACATGTATATCAGGCTTATCAAATAACATAGCAAACATAACCTGACAGTATTAAAGCAATGAAGAGGAAGCAAGATGGCACTGCGGACGCTGCTCGCACTAAGTATTTTTACCCTTGTAGGTTGTGAGCAATCCCTGACCTTAAGTAAAGTGTGCGAAGAAACACCTGGGTTTTGTGAAGATTTAAATAAAGATAGTCACTGTAAAGATCTGCGCTCTGATCTTATATTTGCCAGATATCACGAATACAAATCACCTACTGATGACAACAAATATGACTTACTAAAAAAGTTAGAGTCATATGACTCTTGTGTATCTCTGGCTGCTAAAATTGAGCATATAAAGTTAAAAGAAAAAACCACATCACGTGTTGAAGGTCACTTAACTAGCCTTAAAGAAATGAACCGTATTTTTCAAGATACAAAACAAACTGATCATCCAGGTTTGCTCTTCTACCATTGGTCCAGAAATAACAGTCGTTTTGCAATGAACAAGCTGTTGAATATGCAAGACCAAGACAATGTTAAAAATGATGCTGAAATACAGTTATTTTTAGCAACCTATTACGCTAAATTTGATGATGAGAAAACTGTAGATTTACTTTATCGAGTACTGGAATTAAACGAAGCGGGTCAACAGCCAAAATTAGAGGTATACAGCAGCCTTGTCAGTATTTTCTTCAAACAAAAGAAATACAAACATGCTTATACGTTTGCAAAAATAGCGCAAATGTCTGGATTTGAAGACATTGATATTTTACCTGTAACACATGAAATCACCAGTCGAGGTCGCTCACTTGACCCATTAGATGAACTTGCTATGCAAACCTATGAAGAAATTCAAGCAGGCACATTTATCTCACCTCGTGGTTTTTAACTTAAAAAACCCTAACAAATGTTAGGGTTTTTTTGTGTCTTGAATTCCAGTAGAAGTTTACTTAACACCTAGTTCTTCAAGTCGCTCTTGTAAGTAACTATCAGCAGTGTAACGCTCAGATAATACAACTTCAGGTTTTGGGTGTAAGAATAATGGTAGAGAAATACGTGAATTCTTAGACGCTTTACCTGATGGATTGATAACACGGTGAATCGTTGATGGGAAGTAGCCACCTGATGCTTCTTGAAGCATGTCACCGATATTAATAATTAAGTTACCAAAATCACATGGTACGTCTAACCAGCCACCATTTTGTGTTTGAACTTGCAAACCTGGCTCATTTGAAGCTGGAAGTACAGTAAGTAAATTGATATCACCGTGTGCCGCTGCACGAATAGCACCTGGTTCTTCATCACCCGTCATTGGCGGATAATGAAGAACGCGAAGTAAAGTTTGCTCAGAATCTTTGATCATATCTTTTAGATCAATTGAAAACTTCGCTTTAACGTCTTCTGGTGCCTGTGATTGAACCCAGCTTAATAGCTCAGCGGCAAACTCATTCGCAATACGGTAGTACTCACGGATCTCAGCGTCTAATTGTGCAGGAACACGGCCTTTTGGATAAACATGGAAGTATTCTTTTATGTCTTTAACAGTAAAGCCTTTTGCAACTTCTGAAACTTCTGGTGGGAAGTAACCATCTTGATTTTCTTTATCGAATAAGAAGTTGTGTTTCTCTTCTGTATAGAAGAACTCTTGCCAATTTTTATAAATTGATTCAACTAATTCTTGTGGGATTGGGTGGTTCTTTAAAACGCCGAATCCTGTATTACGAAGAGATTCAACGAATTGCGCAGCTGCGTCATCTGCGCGGTAATCTACCGTAGGTAATTGTTGCATAATGGTCCACTCAGTTGTGTTTAGTTAAAACAGCTTTTTGATAAGTGTAGCCAATTATTTACGAGCCTTATCAAATAGTGTTGACCCTTGACATAAGAGTGCGGCGAGCATAAGAAAATAGACCGAGCTACATAAGGACTTATGTCCGCCTTTTGCGTAAGTGTTAAACTAAATTGAGATAGATCAATTAATCTAAATACATAAAAAAGGCTGCATAAATGCAACCTTTTCTCTTTATTTACACTCAGGTTTTAGCCCTTTTTGCCATGCTGAACGCTTTAATGTCTCAGCTTCAGGCATTTTACTATTCAAAGTTTGCATACGTGTGTCAGGCGCTGGATGAGTTGATAAAAACTCTGCTGGGCGCTCACCACTGAGTTTATTCATATTTTCCCAAAGTTTCACTGAACCAGTTGGTTCGAATCCCGCTTTTGCCATTAGATCTAAACCAATTACATCGGCTTCACTTTCATGAGAACGGCTAAAAGGTAAAGCGACCCCTACTTGAGCACCAACACCTAAACCTTGCATAATCGCTTGGCGGTATTCCACATTACCCATTTGCAATGCCACATCACTTGCCTGCAAGCCAAACTGCAACAAGCTATTTTGAGAAACTCGTTCATTGGCGTGCTCGGCGATAACGTGACCCACTTCATGGCCCATTACCGCAGCAAGTTGATGTTGATCTTTAGCGACCTTTAATAGCCCTGTATGCACACCAATCTTTCCACCTGGTAAAGCAAAGGCGTTGGCGCTGTCTTCTTTAAAAACGACAACCTCCCAGTCTTGATTTGCATATTGCGTAGGTAACTGAGCTATTAGCTTATCTGCGATACAGCGCACATAAGCATTGGTGTTTTTATCTGTTTCTATGGCTTGCTGCTCTTTCATTTGAGCAAAACTTGCAACCCCCATATCATTCATCTTTTGTGGTGAGTAAAGCGCAATTTGTGTTCGCCCTGTTGGAGAAGGTTTTACAACCTGCAGCCAATAAAGATAAGGCAACTATGCCGATCAGTTTTTTCATAGCGATTCCTTTAAAGGACGTTTTAAGTGTATATGATTATTTTATAATAAAAATTTACGTAAACAATATAATTCAGGCAACAAAAAACGGGCTAAATGAGCCCGTTTCAATTCAAAAAGCAGAAGCTGATTATTCAGCTGCTTTAGATACCATTACCATAGCAGGGCGAAGTAAACGACCGTTTAAAGTATAACCTTTTTGCATCACAGCTAGCACTGTGTTTGGTGCTACATCATTGCTAGGTTGAATTGACATTGCCTGATGGAAATCTGGATTGAACACTTCACCTTGTGGATTTACTGTTTCAACACCAAACTTAGCGACAGCATCTTCAAAACTCTTAAGCGTCATTTCAACACCTTCAAGTACTGGCTTAAGTGTTTCATTCTCTTTGTCAGAAAACTCAATAGCACGGTGAAGGTTATCGATCACTGGTAAAAGCTCATTAGCGAACTTTTCAAGTGCAAATTTATGTGCTTTTTCTACATCTTGTGCAGCACGGCGACGAATGTTCTCTACATCGGCTGCGGCACGTACAACACTGTCCTTTTGATCTGCAATAGTCTGTTTGGCTGCTTCAAGCTCTGCGTATAAACCAGCAATTTCTTCTTCTGGGCTTAGTTCAGTTTGTACTTCTTCTTGAGCTTGCTCTTGTTCTACTTGCTCAACAGGCTCTACCGCTTCTTGCTCAGGGGCATTATTTTGCTCAGACATATTTTTCTCCAAAATCTTACAACTTCGGACATTATGGGGATGGAAAAATCAGTTTCAAGTACTCGCCAACGAAAATTCATCAATTATTGCTTCGATTGGTGCACAAGTTGAGCAAATCACACAAAAGCGGCTCTGATATTCACCATTTTCAAAGTAAGGCAGGCTTAAAATCACTGTTTTGCCCAATTGATAACTCGATAACTCATTACCCATGATAAGTGATAAACCATTTTTAAAAGCCAATTTATCTTCAATATCGTGAAGAAACCCAACTCCAAGGTTAAGCTCTTTATTTGACTCTAAGGCGTTATATAAATGCCTTTCTCCAAGTAAAATACAGTTATCTGAACCTAGTTGCTGATGAAGTTGAGCAGTCCATTGGGTCAATTGAGCTGTACAAGTTTTAGGTGCGCTATTTGCCATTGCAAACATACGTTGCAAACCTTCTTTCAAAGGCTGTTGACTAAAAACAGTATTCATCCAAGAAGCAAATTGATAACGCTGTGCGTCGGTTTCAAAGTCAGGTTTATCAATCAAAATATTCTGTGACTGCCCAGCTCTATCAATTAACAGTACTAACCATGAACTACTATCAAAACCAAGCACTTCTACCCTAAAAATGATTTGTGAACTTGCCTGTGGTAAACCAACACAACAACACACTTGATATTTTTGACTCAGAGAATGCGCCAATTCGACGAGTTTAGACTGCTCAGGTTGCCAGTAGTGGCCAATATCAGATAAATTTAAATATTCACTTAGCCAGAACTTAAAACCGGCATCGGTGGGCATTCTTCCTGCTGAAGTGTAAGGAGAGCAAAGCAAGCCAATCTTCTCTAGCCGAGCCATTGCGTTTCTGACTGTAGCAGAGCACACAGCCATACCTTTTTGCTTGGCTATTTTACTCGACGGCACAGGCTGGCCTTCGCCATTGCAATACATACTCATCACAGCAGTAAAAATTTGCTGATCTCTGGGACTTAATTTCATACTTTATCCACAGGCCATCAAAAAAGTTTTCTCTTAAATGTTTTTCGGTTAGTCTTGCGCTAACTTAATCAAGGAAAATAATCATGACAAGCCCTTTTAAAACCATAGGCTTAATCGGTAAACCTAATCACAAAGGTGCGGCATTGACATTACACCGCCTTTATACCTTTTTGCAAGCATTAGGATACGAGGTACTTGTAGAAGAGCGTGTTGGCGCACAAGTTCAAGAAATTGCCCCTGAAGGACTCATTGAATTAGTTGAACTGGGAAAACGCTGTGATCTGGCCATTGTTATTGGCGGTGATGGCAATATGCTCGGTGCCGCTAGGGTACTAGCGCGATTTGATGTCGCCGTTATAGGTGTTAACCGGGGTAACCTAGGCTTCTTAACCGACCTTAACCCTGATGGCTTTGAGCCTGCGCTTGAAGAAGTGCTAAGAGGTGAATTCATTGCTGAATCACGCTTCTTATTAGAAGTCGAAGTCTATCGTCATGATGAATTAAAAAGTGCCAATTCCGCCATGAACGAAGCAGTATTACATGCCGATAAAGTCGCACACATGATTGAGTTTGAAGCATTTATTGATAATCAGTTTGTGTTCTCGCAGCGTTCAGATGGTTTAATCGTCTCAACACCGACAGGCTCAACAGCCTATTCTCTTTCTGGTGGAGGCCCAATCCTTACACCAGAATTAAATGCCATGGCGCTTGTCCCTATGTTTCCCCACACTTTATCAAGTAGGCCGTTAGTTGTGGATGGCGATAAAGAAGTCAGGTTAAAACTCAGCTTGGAAAATACAGATAGCTTACAAGTCAGTTGTGACAGCCATGTGGTCCTAGCTGTTTTACCAGGTGATGAAGTGGTTATAAAAAAAGCAGAAAAATCTTTACGCTTGATTCATCCGAAAAGCTATTCATACTATGATGTCCTAAGACAAAAATTGAATTGGGGCAGTAGACTTTACTAAGCCCATTAAAACATTCAAAATCGGTACATAACTAGCAGGAAGTACACACGTTATGAATTACATTATTATCGCCACAATCGTGCTACTAATCACACTTTTAGGCGTTTATCTTGTTATCGAAAATAATAGAAAAAAAGCAAAAAATGCTGAGAAGCAGGTTTTTAACCAAAGACACAATGAAGTAACACTGCATTTCAAAACTAAAACCTCTGAATTTGTTGCAGCCGGCGCTATACCCTCAAAATACAGCGGTACGATTAACGCCATCGTTAATAACTTTTTTGTTGTGCAAGCACATACAGAAGACAATTTAAATCAACTCGAGCGCATAGTTGAGTTGTTTATTTTAACTGTGGGTGAAGAAGTGCATAAGCATCGTGAAAAGGACACCATGGATACTTTAAAAGATACCATGACTGCTTTTGCAAAAGAGCTTCCGACAAATGGTGTCGCGTATAACAAAGATTTCTACTATGAATCACTGCCTGCAATGATCACTTTATTAAAAACTGCTGACATTACCGATGTTGAAAACCAAGATAAAGATGAAATAGATATAGACGCTGATTCAGATCAGAACAATCAAACTGAAGTGAATAAACTCGCTACAGCACAAATTTAATTTCACGCTTGATTTATCCTTAACTACTGTATAAATTAACAGTGTAAATACTGTTTGGATATACAGATATGTTGATCAGCCTTGAAATTAGTAACTTCGCAATTGTAAATGATTTAAATATTGAATGGCGTGATGGCATGACAGCCATCACGGGCGAAACTGGTGCAGGCAAATCTATTGCCATAGATGCTCTATCACTTTGCTTAGGTGAAAGAGCGGACGCAGGTGCGATCAGACCGAGTGCAGATCGCGCTCAGATCGTGGCACAATTCAATATTCAGCAACTCACTAAGGCTCAGCAATTTCTTAAAGAACATATGCTAAATAACGATGAGCATGATTGTATTTTACGTCGTGTCATTAGCCGAAGTGGTCGCAGTAAGAGTTACATAAATGGCGTTTCAGTTACTGCCAGTCAACTTAAAGAGTTAGGCGAATATTTAATCGCCATCCATGGACAACATGCTCACCAATTACTATTAAAAACTGAACATCAACTTCATCTCATTGATGCTTATGCAGGCCACACTCACCTACAAACTGCCGTAAAAAATCAATTTCAGCATTACCAGCAATTACAGCGAGAGTATTCAACTCTTTTAAAAGAACAGCAGGCTAAAGCGGCACAACAGCAACTTCTAGAATATCAAGTAGCTGAATTAGATGAGTTTTCACTTGAAGCTGATGAATTTAAGCAAATTGAAGAAGAACAATATCGGCTGAGCCACAGCCAAACCATTATTAACACCTGTCAACAGGAGTTAATGGCTTTGTATGAGCAAGATGGCACCACAGTGTTAAGCCAGCTACAGCATAGTGCACAACAGTTCAATAGTTTAACCAGTGTTGATAGTAGTCTCGCTAACATCGCTCAATTGCTAGAAGAAGCCGTTGTACAAGTCGAAGAAGCAAGCCGCGAAATTCGAGACTATGCAGACCAAATTGACCAAGACCCGCTCAGATTACAAGAAGTCGAAGATCGTCTATCTAAAATCATGGATCTATCGCGTAAACATCATGTGAGACCTGAAGAACTTTACGAGCATCATCAATCGTTAAAAGCGCAGCTAGATAATATAAGTTCAGATAACGCACGTATTGATATTCTAGAGCAAGAAATCGCCCAAACTCTGTCAGCTTACCAACAAGCTGCAATGGCGCTGAGTGATAGCCGAAGCCAGTCGGCGAAAAAGCTACAGAAACTTATTAGTGCGAGCATGGATGATTTAGCCATGAAACACTGTAAGTTTGCAATTGAATTGCAGCCAAAACCAGAGCTTAGGCCTAATAGTGAGGGTTATGATGCCATAGAGTTTTTAGTTTCAACGAACCCAGGTCAACCTTTGCAAGCTTTAGCAAAAGTTGCTTCGGGTGGTGAACTCTCTCGTATCAGTTTGGCTATTCAAGTGATTATCGCTGAAAAAGTGACGACGCCAACGCTTATTTTCGATGAAGTCGACGTGGGTATTTCTGGCCCAACCGCCTCTCAGGTTGGTAAATTACTTCGTAAGCTTGGAAAATCGACGCAAGTCATATGTGTCACCCATTTACCGCAAGTCGCGTGTAGTGGGCATCAACAGTTTTTTGTTAGCAAGAAAGTCATCAAAGGAGAAACTTTTACTTCGATGAAGCCATTAGAAGATGCGCATCGTGTTGACGAAATTGCCCGTCTTATTGGTGGTGAATCGATCAGTGAAACAACCCGAGCCAGTGCAAAAGAACTATTGGCTATTCAAGCAGCATAAGCGATAAGCGATAAGCGATAAGCGATAAGCGATAAGCGATAAGAAAATAACAAAAACCCAGTTTGAAAACTGGGTTTTTTTATGGATAAAGATATTTAATATTGGACTTTAAACTTCTAGATAATCCAAAATGCCTTCGGCAGCATTACGGCCTTCAAAAATAGCTGTTACAACCAAGTCTGAACCTCGAACTGCATCGCCGCCGGCAAAGATCTTAGGGTTACTTGTTTGGTGCGTGTAGGCGCCCTGCTCAGGCGCAACAATGCCACCCCAACGGTTAATTTCAACATCGTATTGTGCTAGCCAATCAAGATTGTGTGGTTTAAAACCAAACGCCATGATCACCGCATCAGCGTCAAGCACATGCTCTGTGCCTGGTACTTCTTCTGCACGTTGACGACCTGCCGCATCGGGTTCGCCTAAGCGGGTTTCGACCATCTTCACACCAACAACTTTGCCTTCGGCATTTAATTCAATGCCTTTTGGTTGAACATTAAACTTAAAGTTTACGCCTTCTTCTCTGGCATTTTTTACTTCACGAACTGAGCCTGGCATATTTGATTCGTCACGGCGATACGCACAGGTAACATGCGCTGCGTTTTGACGGATAGATGTTCGAACACAGTCCATCGCTGTATCACCACCACCTAACACCACAACCTTTTGATTCGCCATGCTGATATAAGGTTGTTGAGCTTCATCGTACCCCATCACTCGGTTTGTATTACCAATCAAGAATGGTAACGCGTCATATACGCCCTCAGCATCTTCGTTCTCAAGGTTACCGCGCATACTTTGATATGTGCCCACGCCGATGAATACTGCATCATATTCAGCAATGATTTCATCAAGACTGATATCTTTGCCAACTTCTGTATTTAACTTAAACTCAACGCCCATCTCAGTGAAAATTTCACGTCGATTTTCCATCACCGATTTTTCAAGCTTGAAAGATGGAATACCAAACGTCAGTAGACCACCAATCTCTGGGTTTCGGTCGAAAACAACCGGTTTAACCCCATTGCGGACTAGAATATCTGCACAGCCTAAACCGGCAGGACCCGCACCGATAATGGCGACTTTCTTGTCCGTCCATACAACATACGACATGTCCGGCTTCCAGCCCTGGGCAAAGGCAGTATCCGTGATGTATTTTTCGATATTACCAATTGTTACCGCACCAAACTCTTCATTGAGCGTGCACGCCCCCTCACACAAACGGTCTTGAGGACACACTCGTCCGCATACCTCTGGTAAGCTGTTGGTGCGATGTGACAGCTCTGCAGCCTCTAAAATACGACCATTTCGGATCAACTTTAGCCACTGTGGAATATAGTTATGCACCGGGCACTTCCATTCACAATATGGGTTACCACAATCTAAACAACGGTCTGACTGAGAATTCACTTGGTTTTGTGAAAATGGCTCATAAATCTCTACAAATGATTGCTTACGTGATGAAATTGGTTTTTTTCTTGGATCAACACGTTGCACATCGATAAATTGGTAAACATTTTCGCTCATACTCTCCCCCTTACTGCGCCTGTACTCTTAATTCAGCGCTACTGCGAGCACGATGACCTAATAGGCTCTTTACATCACTTGAAATTGGTTTAACTAGTTTGAATTTAGGTAAATACAACTCAAATTCAGCTAGGACCTGTTCTGCTCTAGCAGAGCCTGTAAGCTCTAAATGCTCAGCAATTAAACCACGTAAGTGCTCTTGATGTGTATTAAGCTCTGACAGCTCTACAATTTCAACCAACTCTGGATTTATACGCTTTTCGAAGTCAGCTTTTTCATCTAGCACATAGGCAAATCCACCTGTCATGCCAGCACCAAAGTTGATACCTACATTACCTAGTACGCAAACAACGCCGCCAGTCATATATTCACAGCCATTGTCACCTAAGCCTTCAACTACTGCTATGACACCTGAGTTTCTAACCGCAAATCGCTCACCTGCCTTTCCTGCTGCGAACAACTTACCGCCTGTCGCACCGTATAAGCAGGTATTCCCGACAATACTTGCTTGATGTGACTCAAAACTTGAACCAACTGGGGGACGAATTACTAGTTTACCGCCAGCCATGCCCTTACCGACATAATCGTTAGCGTCACCGACTAGAGTCATTTCAAGTCCACCGGCATTCCAAACACCGAATGATTGACCTGCAGTGCCGTGTAGTTCAATTGCCACCGGATCTGCTGCCATGCCTTGGTTGCCATGTAAATTGGCAATGTAACCAGATAGCATCGCGCCTACCGAACGGTCGGTGTTGCAAATACGATTAACCAATGAAATACCTGATTTGCTCTCAATCGCAGCTTGTGCTTTTGATAACAGTAGTTCGTTTAGCTCCCCCTTATAATGAGAGGTATTCGCTGCTGAGCAATATAAAGTCTCATTGGTTGGGTTATTCGGCTTGGCTAACAAGCCTGATAAATCAAGCTTGCTTTGCTTGCTCGTCTTGCCTTCGATCGTTTCTAGTAAATCAGTTCGGCCAATTAAATCGACCAAACGAGTTACCCCAAGTTGCGCCATAATTTCACGGGCTTCTTGGGCAATAAACTTGAAGTAGTTCATCGCCATATCAGGTAAGCCATGATAGTGCTTATGGCGAAGTGTGTCGTCTTGAGTTGCAACACCTGTTGCACAGTTATTTAAGTGACAAATACGTAGATATTTACAACCAAGCGCCACCATAGGACCAGTACCAAAACCGAAGCTTTCTGCACCTAAAATAGCTGCCTTAATAATATCCAACCCTGTTTTAAGGCCGCCATCTGTTTGCAGGCGAATACGATGACGAAGCCCATTTTCAACTAAAGCTTGTTGAGTTTCAGCAAGTCCCAGCTCCCAAGGGCTTCCGGCATATTTAACCGAAGTCAGTGGGCTTGCTCCTGTACCACCGTCATAACCTGCAATCGTAATTAAATCAGCATAAGCTTTGGCAACACCCGTTGCGATTGTGCCGACACCTGGCTCTGATACCAACTTAACCGAGATCATCGCCTCTGGATTAACTTGCTTTAAGTCAAAAATAAGCTGAGCTAAATCCTCAATTGAATAAATATCATGATGTGGTGGTGGCGAAATTAGCGTCACACCCGGTACCGAGTAACGCAATTTAGCAATATAAGGCGTTACCTTTTCACCAGGTAGTTGGCCACCTTCACCAGGTTTTGCCCCCTGTGCAACTTTGATCTGAATAACATCGGCATTTCTTAAATAATGCGGAGTGACACCGAAACGGCCTGATGCAACTTGTTTAATACGAGAATTTTTCTCAGTGCCAAAACGCAGTTTATCTTCACCGCCCTCACCAGAGTTCGAGCAACCACCTAAGCGGTTCATAGCAATAGCCAGCGCTTCATGAGCTTCTGGTGATAATGCACCAATACTCATGGCCGCTGAGTCAAAACGCTTATAAAGCTCTGTTACAGGCTCTACATCATCAAGGCTGACAGGTGATACGTCCGATGTAAGCGCCAATAGATCTCGGATATTTGTAACTGGACGATTGTTAACAAGATCCGCGTATTTTAGGTAATCTTGATATTCACCAGATTTAACCGCAACTTGCAGTGTTTGTACCACATCAGGGTTATAAGCATGATACTCACCACCGTGAACAAACTTTAATAAACCGCCATGTGACAACAGCTTACGCTTACTGAAAGCGAGCCTATGAAGTTGCGCTTGTTCATAGGCAAAATCTTCAAAATCTGCGCCCTTGATACGGTTCGCAACGCCTTTAAAACACATTTCAACAATGTCATCTGATAGGCCAACAGCTTCAAATAGCATAGAGCAACGATATGACGCGACCGTACTGATCCCCATCTTAGACATGATCTTGAATAGACCCTTATTGATGGCATTACGATAAGCCAGCGTCACCTCGCGGTAGGTTTTATCAATCACTTTAGTGTCGCACATGGCAACGAGTGTTTCGTATGTTAGATACGGATAAATCGCCGTCGCACCAAACCCTAATAAAACGGCAAACTGATGTGGATCTCTGGCACTGCCAGTTTCAACTATGATGTTGGCATCACAGCGTAAATTAGTATTTACCAAACGTTTTTGTACTGCGCCCACTGCCATAGCCGCAGGAATTGGCAGCATATCTTTGCTGATATTTCTGTCACTCAACACTAACATAACACACCCTGCGCGTGCTTTTTGTTCAGCTTCGTCACAGACTCGCTCTAGCGCTGATTTTAAAGACTCTGTTTTGTCATAGTTCAGCTGAATTTTACAGGCGCAGTAATGTTCGTCATCGGCATTCACTAACTGCTGCATATCAGAAAATGTGAGTACTGGTGAGGCAAACTGAAGACGCTTGGCATGGCCTGTGGTTTCATTGAAGACGTTTTGCTCACGGCCGATACAGGTCGCTAATGACATTACGTGATTTTCACGAAGTGGGTCAATCGGTGGGTTTGTTACCTGCGCGAATTTTTGACGGAAGTAATCGTACAAAGAGCGATGGCCTTCAGACAAAACAGCAAATGGGGTGTCGTCACCCATTGAACCTGTTGCCTCTTGGCCATTTTGTCCCATAACACGAATAACGTTGTCTAACTCTTCATTGCTGTATCCGAATAGCTTTTGATAAGTCAGCAATAATTCGTCGTCAAAATCGCGTACACCCGCATCCTCTTCTGATAAATCTTCAAAAGGCGTAAGACGTTTTACGTTTTGCTCAAGCCAAGTTTTGTAAGGATGACGTGATTTTAAATCTTGATCGATTTCATCAGACTGCCAAATTTTGCCATGAAGGGTATCGATAACCAGCAATTCACCTGGACCAACACGACCTTTTTCAACCACTTCATCGGCTGTGTAATCCCAGATACCGACTTCAGATGCAAGCGTGATAAACCCATCTTGGGTTATCACGTAACGCGCTGGACGTAGACCATTTCTATCTAGGTTACATGCCGCAAATCGACCATCTGACATAACGATCCCTGCTGGGCCATCCCAGGGCTCCATATGCATAGAGTTAAAATCGTAAAAGGCGCGTAAATCATCGTCCATAGCTCTGTTTTTTTGCCATGCAGGCGGCACGAGCATGCGCATAGCACGGAAAATATCCATACCACCGGCAAGGAATAATTCAAGAATGTTATCTAGGCTTGATGAATCTGAACCTTCTTCATTTACAAATGGCGCGGCCGTTTGTAAATCTGGCAACAATGGTGAAGAAAACTTATAAGCTCGTGCTCTTGCCCACTGACGGTTACCAGCAATGGTATTAATTTCACCATTGTGCGCCAAATATCTAAATGGCTGGGCTAACGGCCAACGCGGCTGCGTGTTCGTAGAAAAGCGTTGGTGAAAAACACAGATAGCACTTTTCATACGCATATCTGCTAAATCTAAATAAAAGTTTGGTAGGTCCACAGGCATCATTAAGCCTTTGTAAACTGTTACCAGACCTGAAAGACTCGAAATATAGAACTGGTCATCTTCAACTAAGCGCTTCTCTATTCGACGTCTTGCGATATACAAGCGACGCTCTAGATCTTTCGGGCGCCAGCCTTCAGGTGCTGATACAAACACCTGTTCAAATTTAGGTAGTTGCTTTAAGGCAATAGGCCCTAGCATGCCTGGTTCAGTTGGCACTTCTCGCCAGCCAACGAGCGTTAACGTTTCTTTTTCTAATTCTTCGTTAATCACTTTTCGGGCTTGAGATGCAAGCGTTTCGTCAGCATTCAAAAACAACATACCGACAGCGTAATTTTTACCTAAGTGCCAACCGTTTTCAGTGGCAATGGCTCTAAAGAAGCTGTCTGGTTTTTGCAGTAATAAACCACAGCCATCACCTGTTTTGCCATCTGATGCAATACCACCACGGTGTTGCATTCGGTCTAACCCTGTAATTGCATTGCGGATCAGTTTATGACTTGCTTGCCCGTTTATCTGAGCAATTAAACCAAAACCACAATTATCTTTTTCTAACTTAGAGTCATATAGCATGCACCCCTCCCCCTGCTACATCTATGGTCGGAAATGAACAAGACGATTGTTCCGACAGATATTCAAAACTAGCTTTGTTTTAAAATGGAGTCAACAAAATTATGAATAGATATTCACTAACTTGAATATTTCTCACTGGTCTGACAAATTCACCAAGAGAAGTAAAAAACATCAAATATGTTAAATTATGACAAACAAAAAACAAATGACACCGGTGACATTTTAAAGAATATTTAATAAAGGTTGTGTTAAGTCACTTAAATCACCACCTTTACGTTTACGTAAACTGAAAATTAACAGAATAAATATTCACAATAAGCAGTATTAATAGATGTTTATAAAGAGGTAAATATTTGCTGGTGAAACTGAATCTAATCGGGCTTTTTATCGCTAATCAATTAAAGAATCATACTTATGAAAATTGTTACTACAGGCTAAATTAATACTGACCATAAAAAAGCCTTACATTAGTAAGGCTTTCTTATTGATTTAACGCTCTGTTGCTAGAAGCGATACGATAATCCGAGCTGAAGATCTGAGACAGACTCAGGCTCTAGATTAAAGTGACTATAATCAAGTTGAACACTAAGAGAGTCTGTTAATGCATAGCTCATCCCAACACTATAATATAAGTCTGTGCCATCCATCTCGCTTTTTATCAGTTGGTTATTTCTCACGCTTTCGACTTTGTACTCCCATTTGTAAGCTCCTAAGAAAGCGCCAATTCGAGCATGACCAAACGTTAAGAAATTATATTTGGCTTGAAGTGCAAAGCCTTCAGAAAAATTTGGTGCTTGTTCAGCGACGCTCTGGTGGACTGAATCCGGCGTTAGAGACTCCCCTTTAAAAGAGACTCTTCCTTGCCCTAAGTCGATATAGCGTAATGAAGTAGACCAATCGGAAGTAAGTTGATAATAGACACCAGCTGACCAACTATTACTGCTGTCGTCAACCATGACTTCTGTGACGCCATCTACGTTTGTCGTTGAGTAATCAGCTTTCGCTTGCCCGACTCCAGCTTCTATCCCCCAATTAGATGCCATCGTTTCAGAGCTAATTAAACAACTAGATGTAATTAACGCAAAGCTTGGTAGTAAGGTCTTCCTTCTTCTCATTAATAAAATTGAAATCATAATGATAACTGCCCCTCCTAGGCTACCTGATGATTTGTTTTCAATCGCAACACTTTGATGGGCTGTGACGGTAACACGCGCTTCACCTTGTGAAAGTGCGCCTTTACTGTCTTTTAAGGTGTACTTGATAACATCAATGCCATTAAAACCAACTTTTGGCACATACGTCAGTGTACCATTGAGATTAACCTGTGCTTCACCATGCTGAGCAGTTGCACTGACAAGCTTTAGCTCATCTCCATCTTTATCTGTGTCATTTGCTAAAACATCTATAGTGATAGTTGCTTTATCATTTGTATTTGCAATATCAAGAGCTGCTGTTGGTGCGCTATTTACTATCAAGTTCACTGTAGCAGTACTATTAGATGTACCGCCTTTGCCATCAGAAATGCTGTACTGAATAATTGCTTGGCCAATTAAGTCATTTGGCGGAGTGTAAACCAACTTATTATCTTCAATCACGACCGAGCCAAAATCTACGCTCGCTCCCGTTATTGTCAGCGTATCATTATCTGCATCACTGTCATTATTCAATACATCAATAATAATCGCTTCACCAGAGCGAATTGTTACTTCATCAGACTGAGCTTGTGGTAAGTTATTGCTAGTTTTAGGTACTGCAATACCACCGGGGTCAACCACAGCTCTGTTAGCAATACCATCATCATCGTTTGGTCCACCGTCAACAATCTGCAATTGCACACACCAGTCACCTTCAGTTAGACCTTCAGTCCATTCATTACTACCAGGAGGAGGACAATAACCCGGTTCACCCGTTGCTGAGAGAATTTGGTTGCCATTGCCGTTGACGAAATCAACCCATTCGCCTCCTTTTAACTTACGATATACTGCATTGAGTGGAATTGGCCTTCTCTGAGGAATTACAATACTGTAAGTATCACCTGCTTGTGGTAACCCCGTAGCAATAAAGTCGAATAAGCCACCAATGTTAAGTGCACTTTCATCAGTAGGCAGTTCATTTTCTAACAATTGCACACCACCAGTGCTATTTTGAGTAACAGTGGCCCCCTTACGTAAACAAACACCAGGCTCACCCTCAACTAAGAATTGACTGGACTCGCCAGCTTGTTCTTGCATCACGTTACAGTCTGTAATCGCATCTTGAAAATCAGGAATACCATCGTTATCACTGTCAGAGTAACCTTCTTGATCATCCGGTATTAAGTCACCATCTGTATCCTGTGATGTTAATGGTAAGAGCCTTTCAATAAGTTCAACATACACATCTGCTGCAGAAGATAGACTAGGTTCTCCATTATCTGTTGCTGACACTGTGAATTGATAAATACCTGCTGACATTTGTTCTGGGTTGAACTCGAATGTATTAGCATCACTACTTAAATTGATTACGTCAGAATCAACTGCAGTCCATTCAATTGTTAAGCTATCATTAGGATTTGTATCTGTTGCGCTTGCAACTAGCTTAATCGGCTGATTGTTTATTTCGGCTAGCAATCGCTGTTCACCATTTTGCGAAACAGTAACAAACAATTCCGGAGCTACATTTTCTTCTACAATCGTCACTGATGTGGATGATTTCGCACCTACGTTCACAGAGTCAGACAGTGTAATTACAAAAGACTCATTACCTTCGCCAAGGGCGTCTTCAAATACCGAAAAGCCAATCATAGCTTCAGTGCCTTGGGCAATCGTTACCTCACCAGAAACTAAATCATGGTCCGATGAATCTGCTTGACCTGAAACATTGAAGGGCACAATAACAGGGTAAACAGGAGAAGGACCATTCAAATGGAGTGTAATCTCATGATTTTGACCTTCAGCAATTTGAGAATCTTTAGACAAAGATACTAATGGGTTTACAAATACATTTTGTGTTGCTATAGACTGCAAACCTTGGCTGTCTGTCGCTTGCCAATATACTAAATGACTTCCTGGCGAAAATAGATTTGTTCCATTAACAAGAGAAACTGCTATAGGATTATTGTTAAAATCTAATGCCGTAGCTGTACCAATATCAACTTTGGTAAATAGCCCAGTTGCATCCACTGTGATATCACTTGGAACAGTAATCACTGGTGCGGAACCTAATACAGAATTTATTACTAATTCAACTTCAGCTTGAGCTGTGCCATTATCACTATCTGATACTACATATGAGAGTGCTATTTGTCCTAATACGTCAGCAGGTGCAACAAAACTAAGCTTACCATCCACAATGCTAACAGTTCCTATTGAAGCCCTAGCCCCTATTATGTTTAGTTGACTATCTTCAATATCTGAATCGTTTGCTAAAACATCCAATAAATAGGTATTAGTGTCAGTTTCATCAAAGCTAAAACTATCTGCATTCGCAACAGGTGAATCATTGACGCTGCTTACTGTAATTGAAACTGTTTGCTCAGCAGTCGTCAACGCACCATCAGATACTCTGTAAGTAAAACGATCGCTACCATTAAAGTTAGCCTCAGGTGTATAAGTGAAACTTGTGCCCTGAACAACCACAGCACCTTGTTGAGACTGATTAACTATAGTCACAGATAAGTTATCACCATCGCTATCGGTAGCGCTGAAGTTTTGCGAAGTTGTCGTATCTTCATCTAATGAGATTGACATAGCATTCGCTATTGGTGCCGCATTAACATAGGCAACATTGATGTTAAATGATGAAAGCGATGCAGTTAACTCGCCATCAGATACTGAGATTACAATATTCTCAAATATGCCAACATCCCCTCTTGATGGTACGCCTGATAACAGACCTGTAGCACTATCAAATTGAGCCCAGTTGGGTTTGTTAGATATGCTAAAACTAAGTGTTTCGCTATCAAGATCTTGTGCATTAGGCGTAAAGCTATAGACAGCATCTTGATTGACTTGCGTTATTGGCGAGCCTAAGATCTCAGGCGCATCGTTGATAGCCGAGACAGTCACAGTGAAAGTTGCAGGCTCAGAATCAAGCTCACCATCATTCGCGACAATCATAAAGTTATCACTGCCGTTAAAGTTCGTGTCTGGCGTATAAGTAACAACTCCACCATTGATCTTAGCAGAACCATTACTCGGCGAACTAGCCATACGATAAATAAAGTCTGTATTGTCCACATCACTGGCTGCCAAATTGATATCTAAGGCACTATCTTCATCTGTGGAAACAGCTTGTCCTATCAGAATAGGCGCGTCATTTACATCAGTAACTGAAATTGAAACTACCACAGGCTCAGAGTCTAACTCACCATCATTTGCGACAAAGTTAAATGAATCTGAACCCGCAAAGTCTTGATTAGGTGTATATAACCACTGTGTCGATGACTGCTGAACTAAATTGCCACTGGTAACATCATCAGTAATACGATACGTCAGTGCACTGTTTTCTGTATCAGTCGCACTCAGTGTAATGGTTAAACTGGTATCTTCTGATACTGTCAATGACTGTGTTTCAGCAACAGGCGCATCATTGATTGCATCTACTTGTAGATCCACAGTCGCAATATTCGATTTTGCACCAGCAAAATCTTTTACACTGTAGGTAAATGCATCATCACCAAAATAATTCTCGTTGGCGATGTAAACAATTGATCCTGTTGAAGTGATCGTGGCTTGACCAAATTGTGGGCCAGATTCAATTACGACTGATGACGGGTCTATACCATCATCTACATCGGAATCATTGCCAAGTACATTCACTTCAAACTGACCATCTTCTTGCAGCTGAACTGTGTTGTCTACTGCAACAGGTGCATCATTGACAGGTGTTAATGTCACCGTTACTGTGGCAGGCTCAGATGTCAGACCATCAGTATCAGTTAGGGTGTAAGTGAAGCTGAACTCACCGTTTTCATCTTGCTTAGGCGCAATATTAAGTGACCCATCCGCATTGATAGTGACAACGGCTTTGGCATAATCCCCAGTGCCGTTGCCTTGGTCTTCTAACGATACATTTGCACCATTAAACTCACTTTGTTCTACATCACTATCGTTTGCTAGGATATCCAGAGTGACAGCCACATCTTCATTAGTTGTAACATTGTCATCCTGAGCAACAGGCCTGTCATTGACTGCACCGATGTTAATGGTCACTGTCGCTTGCTCAGATACCAGCCCTTCACTATCTGCAACGGTATAGTTGAAACTATCTACACCATTTTCATTGTTATTAAGTGAATAAGTGAAAGTGCCAGCTTGCTGATCAAAGCTTACTTGACCTTTACTAGGTTGCGAAATCGCAACTAACTCGCCACTAGGGGTCCCATCTTCAATGTCTGAGGTGCTTTCTCTAATAGCAAAAGCTGTGGCCGCAGCGTCCTCATCAAGGTTAATAGTAAAGTTGTTAGCAATTGGCTTATCGTTCACCGCAGCAATAGAAATTGTTACTGTCGACGTATTCGACTCATTCCCTTCTGCATCGGACACTGTGTAGGTGAAAGTATCTGTACCATTGGCATCCTTATTAGGCGTATAGGTTGCCACTCCGTTATTAACAGAGACTGAGCCTAGTTTCGGTTGAGTTACAATACTCGTAGAAGACGCAACCATATCACCTTCAGCATCCGAATCATTACTCAATAAATTAATGCTCACAACGGTGTCTTCATTCGTTGAAGCATTGTCATCTTGTGTAATTGGCGCATCTGCCACAGGTGTTATTGTCAAAGTAACGGTATAAGTTGCGGATGTGGCATTCGCGCTGTCGACTACTTGATAAGTGAAACTGTCAGCGTAATCTTCTCCACCATTATGCTGATAAGAGAAGCTTCCATCGGTATTTAAACTAAGCTGTCCATAAAGTGACTGAGCTACAAGTGAAACTTGTAAGCTATCACCGTGAATTAAATCATCATCGGTGGCCAAACTTAATAGACCTGACTGGGCATCAACACTCAGCAGTGCAGCTTCATCTAAAGTAAAGCTGTATGCGCTACCTACTGGCGAATCATTGACGTTATTAACTGTTAAATCAAACGCGCTTAATTCAACTGCGACTGTTCCATCCGATACCGCAATCACAACATTGTTTGTTATGCCCACTTCATCGTTTGTTGGTGTACCTGACAAGGTACCTGTTGAAGTATTAAAACTTGCCCAGCTAGGCTTATTAATGATTGAGAATGTCAGGTTATCTCCTACGTCAACATCGCTGGCCGTTGGAGTAAAGCTATACGCCGAATCTTCATCTATAGAGGTTGCAGGTGTACCCGATATGCTTGGTGCATCATTGGTATTATTCACCGTAATAGAGAATGCATCGAGTGCTGTGCTGGTTGTACCATCTGAAACACTGATCACGATATTGGCAAAACTACCCACACCATCATTCGTTGGCGTACCTGACAACGACCCCGTTGAAGTGTCAAAACTTGCCCAACTCGGTTGATTACTGATAGAGAATGTTAGGATATCGCCAACGTCAACATCGCTTGCAGTCGGTGTAAAGCTGTATGCTGAATCCTCATCAACAGAAGCTGCTGGGCTGCCCGAAATAACCGGTGCATCATTAGTGTTGTTTACTGTCAAACTAAACGACGGAAGCTCAACTGATAAGGTCCCATCAGATACAGCGATAATAATATCTGAAAAACTTCCTACATCATCATTCGTTGGTGTACCTGACAAGGTGCCTGTTGAAGTATCGAAGCTTGCCCAGCTAGGTTTATTAGTAATTGAGAATGTCAGGTTATCGCCTACGTCAACGTCGCTGGCCATTGGAATAAAGCTATACGCCGAATCTTCATCTATAGAGGTTGCAGGCGTACCCGAAATGCTTGGCGCATCATTGGTATTATTCACCGTAATAGTAAATGCATCGAGTGCAGTGCTGGTTGTGCCATCTGAAACACTGATTATGACATTGGCAAAACTACCAACATCATCATTCGTTGGTGAACCTGACAAGGTGCCCGTCGAAGTATCAAAACTTGCCCAACTCGGTTTATTGCTGATAGCGAATGTGAGGTTATCGCCTACATCCACATCGCTTGCAGTCGGTGTAAAGCTGTATGCTGAATCTTCATCGACAGAAGCTACTGGGCTACCCGAAATAACCGGTGCATCATTGGTGTTTATCACTGTGATGCTAAACGAAGACAATGCAGAGATTTCAGAGCCATCGCTTACTGAGATCTGAATATCACTGTAGACTCCAACGAAGCTGTTCGTCGGAGTACCACTTAATTGCCCCGTTGTGCTGTCAAAATTAGCCCAGCTAGGCTTATTGGCAATAGAAAATGTTAGGTTGTCACCATCAACATCATTGGCTGATGGTGTGAAGTCAAAAGTAGTATCTTCATCGACCGTGCTGCTTGGCGAACCGGAAATAGTCGGTGCATCATTCACACTGTCAATGGTAATGCTCACAGTTACTTCGTCTGAATCTAACTCTGTATCATTAGCAACAAAAGTAAAACTATCTGAACCATTGAAATCTGTGTTACCTCTATAAGTGACGACATTACCAACTAATGAAGCTGAGCCACTTACTGGCGCACTCACGATTCTATAAGTTAGCTCACTATTTTCAGAATCGGTCGCAGAAAGTGTAATGGTGATATCAGTATCTTCATCTCCTGAAACACTTTGCGCTGAAGCAACTGGTTTATCATTTACTGCATTGACAGTAATGCCAACAGTAGCCTCAGATGAATCATCAGTACCATCATTGGCAATAAAGGTGAAGCTATCCGCACCATTAAAGTCTGCATTTGGTGTATACAACCAAGTTGTTTCAGTTTGCTGTACCAATGTACCGCTTGTCACATTAGTAGCAATCGAGAACGATAAATCGTCATTTTCTTCATCGGTTGCTGCAAGCGTAATAATCAATGATCCATCTTCATCTAAATCAACTGACTGAGCTGTGGCAACCGGTGCATCATTGACAGAGTTAATAGTCATAGTAACTGTGGCTTCATTCGAAACAGCACCTGCTGCATCCGCTACCGTATAGGTAAATGTGTCATTACCATAGTAATTTGCATTCGCCGTGTAAGTAATTGAACCATCAGCATTAACGACCGTTTGACCATTTTGTGCTGCTGTCACTACTTTCACACTACTTAAGTCGAAGCTGTCGTTTGCATCTACGTCAGTATCATTACCTAAAACGTTAACTTCATAAGAACCATCTTCTTGGATCTCAGCAGTGTTATCTAAAGCAACTGGCGCGTCATTTAAGGCGGTTAAAGTAACCGTAACTGTTGCTGTTTCAGATGCTAAGCCTTTGCTATCTGTCAACGTATAAGTAAAGCTAAAGCTGCCATTTTCATCTTGTTTCGGAGCAATATTAAGTGTGCCGTCGGTGTTAATCGAGACAGTCGCTTTAGAATACTCTCCAGCACCATTTCCTTGATCTTCTAAAGAAACATTCGCACCGTTAAAGCCTGCATCTTCAACATCTGAGTCATTTGCAAGAATATTCAGAGTGACTGACACATCTTCGTCGGTGGTAACGGAATCATCACCAACAACAGGTCTATCATTCACAGCACCAATATTAACGGTCACGGTCGCTGTGTTTGAGACTAAATCGTCACTATCTTTAATGGTGTAAGTGAAAGTATCTTGTCCTACTTCGTTGGCATTTGGAGTGTATATAAATGTCCCTGCATTTTGGTCAAACGTCACAGCCCCTTTTGCAGGGTTAGTAACTAGAGCAAGCTCACCCGTAGGATTTGTATCTTCAACATCTGAGGCAATGTCTTTTAAGCTGGTTGCTTGAGATGCTGTGTCTTCATCAATAGCTATAGTTGTATTGGCAGCTACTGGCGCGTCATTAACCGCATTAATCGTTAAAGTGACTGTCGCCGCAGAAGAGGTATTACCTTGTGCATCTTTCACTGTATAAGTGAAACTATCTTGACCATTTACATTCTCATTCGGCGTGTACGTTGCCACACCATTTGCGATAGATACTGAGCCTTTAGTCGGTTGAGTCACTATCGCCGCAGACGAAGCGACCATATCACCTTCAGGATCCGAGTCATTATCAAGTAAGTTAATATTTACGGCAGTGTCTTCATCTGTTTGTGCTGTGTCATTGACCACTGTTGGCGCATCTGCCACAGGTGTGATTGTTAAAGTAACAGTATAAGTCGCAGAAGTTTCATTACTGCTATCAACTACTTGGTAAGTGAAACTATCGGCGTGATTTTCACTGTCATCATGCTGATAGCTGAAGCTTCCGTCTGTATTAAGGGTTAACTGACCAAATTGCGGCTGTGCAACCGCCGATACTGTTAACGTATCCCCGCTGTCAGTGTCATCATCACTCGCAAGCGTTAATAAACCTTCATTCTGCGCTTTAGTCAGTAACCCGCCTTCATTCAGACTAAAGCTCATATTTTGTCCAACAGGCGCATCATTGGTGTTATTTACGGTGATATCAAAAGAAGTCAGACTCGCTGAATCAGTGCCATCACTTACCGTAATTACAATGCCTGTATATGCGTCAACATGCGTATCAGTTGGTGTACCAGATAACTTACCCGTTTGAGTATCAAACGCAGCCCAGATAGGTTTGTTCACAATGCTATAAGTGTGCGTATCACTTGTATCTGGATCGGTAAGTGTTGGTGTAAAGCTGTATTCAGCATCTTCATTCACTGATGCTGCTGGTAAGCCTGTCAGTTGCGGCGCGACATTATATCGTTTCGTCACTGTATCAGTGACCGCTTCTGCGTTATTGCCAGCGGTATCACTTACAATGACAGATAAAGTCAATGTGCCTTCATTCAAGCTAGAGACGTTAACCCCTGTGACAGACGCCGTAGCCGAAGTAATAGAACCTGAGCCGTTTACACTGCTAGTACCATCAGTAATGGTATAAGTAAATGAACCTGAACTTTCTAAGCCATTCAGACTAAAACTAAGTGCGGCTTCATTTTCTCGGTTAATTTCACTTTGATCAATACTGACAGTATGACCCGCTGGTACTTGGGTATCGACATCAATGATTATTTGAGCCGCAGCTGTGTTGTTATTCCCTGCTGCATCGGTAAATACGCCAGCATGAATATCTAATGTGGCATTGGCGTCATAATTTTCAGACGGTGTAAAGGTGACTGAATACTGAGTAGCTGAAGTTGCAGTGAAGTTACTTACACTTCCACCTACGGCAGTAATATCTTGAGAAGCAAAATTGCTACTAGATTCACTTAAGGAAATATTTATGGTTGCCGTTTCTGTCGATTTTAAGGATGTCGCAGAAGCAGTAAACTTTGTCACTGATGGACTTGCTTTGTCTAACATACTACTTGCAGTGATAGCCGATGCCGCATTGCCCGCCGTATCTGTGAGTGTCACAGACAGCGTTAAATCACCATCATTTAAACCCGATAAATTAAGATTGCTGATGGTATCTGTAGCTGTGCTGATCGTGCCCGTGCCGGTAACAGCCGTACCACCGCCACTACTTGAAATGGTGTAACTATAAGCTGCCCCCACTTCTGCGCCGCTAAAGCTAAACGATGCCGCTGTTTTCTCGGCGTCACCATACAAGCTATCTCCAAAAGACACACTGTGGCCACTTGGTGCTTGGGTATCGACAGTGATAGCCAGTTGAGTCGCGGCTGTGTTGGTATTGCCTGCCGCATCGGTGAAGGTATCGCCTGCAATGTCTAATGTGGCATTGGTTTGTGAGTTTGCTGTTGGCGTGAATAGCACACTATACACAGTGCTACTGGTCGCCGCAAAGTTGCTCAAGGTCCCGCCAGTTGCCGCAATATCGTCCACAGTAAAGTCTGTGCTGGCTTCACTTAAAGTGATATTAATCGTTGACGTTTCACCCGACTTTAAGCTGTTGTCCACGGCACTGAATGAAGTCACCGTCGGTTTGGTTGCATCTAGGCTCGCAGTATCTGTGACCGCCGTCGCTGCATTGCCCGCAGCATCTAATAATGACACAGAAAGCGTGAGCGTACCGTCATTCAAACCGCTGATGTCGGACAGGTTTACCGTCTGTGAGGCACTGGTCACATTGCCGTTACCTGTGACTGACGTGCCACCATTACTGCTAGTAAGCGTGTACGTATACGACGCACCGACTTCAGCACTGCTAAAGCTAAAGTTCACTGCGTTGGTTTCACTACTGTTATAAACAGTGTCATTCAATGCCACACTATGACCGCTTGGCGCCGCAGTATCAAGGCCACTGGTAGCAGTCACAGCAGAAGCCGCATTGCCTACTGTATCTGTTAACACTACTGACAAGATCAGTGTACCGTCATTCAGCGCACTTAAATCAATATTCGATATAGTTTGACCCGCAGAGGTCACCGTGCCTGTGCCGGTAACAGCCGTGCTACCATTACTGCTAGATATAGTATAGCTGTAAGTGCTGCCCACTTCTGCTCCGGTAAAGCTAAAGGACGCAGCAGTTTTTTCATCATTTGAGTAGAGCGGATCGTCAAATGCCACACTGTGGCCGCTTGGGGCTACCGTATCAATACTCACCGCAAGAGTACTTAATGCTGATGTCACGTTACCGGCTGCATCAGAAGCCTGTGCACTTACTGTGTGCGAGCCCACTTGCATAGTAGAGGCTGTAATACTCCAAACACCACCCGACACAGTTGTTGTACCAATAGAACCATCTAGATTAGATGACAGTGAAATGGTGTCACCATTCGTGCCCGTTCCTGAAAATGTTGGCGTAGTGTCATTGGTGAAATTATCTGTATTCGATGAGCCACTGTCACTTGATGCCGCTAAGTCTGGTGCACTTGGTGCGTTAGGCGCATTCGTATCTATGGTAATTATAAGAGCTGAAGACGAGACACTTTCGTTGTTGCTTGCATCCGTAGCCTTCGCCGTAATGGCATGTGTTGCTGCCGACAACGCACTCACTGTAATTGACCAACTTCCGTCTGTTGCCGTAGCAGAGCCAATCACAGTGTTGCCTGATAAGTCACTGAAAAGACGAATGGTACTGCCTGACTCTGCTGTTCCGCTAAATGTTGGTGTTGTATCAGTTGTTAAATTGTCAGAGGAAGACGCTCCCGTGTCAGAGCTTGAAATCAAATCTGGCGTGCTTGGCGCATCTGGCGCTACGTCATCTGATACTGTAATGGTGAACGCTTTTTGGAAGCTGGTTGTACCATCATGAGTTTGCACACATACAATATAGGTACCTGCGGCAATTGCCGCTTGAGTTTGTAAATTAGAACCACTGATTTGTAAACTCGCGTTGCCAGTACTTGCACTACAAGTCCCAGTTACACTCGCCCCACTGTTAACCAAGGTATATGCATGGCTATTTGAGGCGTCAACATCGATAGTAGTTAACGCCCCTACAGTTACAGCACTGCCCGTCACTGACTGATTGATACTGTTTGCACTTAGGGCTATGTCTGTAGGTGCATCATTTTGAGCAGTAATATTCACCACTGCTTGGTTTGTCCCTGAGCTATTCGCAGTACCATCATTAAACGTATAGTCTAAGGTCACACTGCTGACAGGATCGTCTGAAGAATTTGAGTACGCAATGGATTGCAATACCTCATCTACAATCGCAGAAGTTGCACTGCTATTAAAGGTTAAAACCAGTGTGCCATTACTGTTTGTAGTAACGGTACCCACTGATGTGCCATTGTAAGTAAAGGCATTTCCTTGAACGAGCGCCCCTAATAAGTTTAGGTTACTAAATACATCATTTGTATTTGCTCCGCCACTTCGAGCAATGGTGATTGACGCGCCATTATAATTACCGTTACCTGAATTCAGTGCATCCAACTCAGTATCAGTAACCGTCATGTCATTATCGATAGCAACAGCAGAGCCATTTTCAGTAAAGGTAGATAACCCGTTCAGCGAACTAAAAGTAGGTGTATCATTTGCGGCAACAAAGGTAATCACCGTGTCCGCGCCACTGTCAGCTACGGTAAAGTCTAAACTTGCACCCGGTGAATTACTTAAACTAAGCGCAATCTCTGTTGTGGCAAAATCTGTTGCATCTGTATCAATTTGTAAAGTGCCATTACCGTTAAATCTAACATTACTGGTTGTTAAGCCTGTAGACCCTGTCACTGTGATCATATCACCTATAGCAAGATCAAAAATGGTATCGCCATTTAAATCGCTGGCACTACCGATAAAGTTATCATTACCACCGTTACCTGTTATAGAGTCTGTGCCCGAACCAGGTCTTAGCGTATCGGCACTGTCACCACCTGTTAAAGTGTCATTACCCGTTAAATCTGTTGCAGAAATTACCAAACTCTCACCCGCTAATGCAGATGCGTCAATGGTGACCCCAGCATTAATCGCTGAGCCCGATGAGTTACTTACTGTAACTGTCCCGCCATCAGAAGAAAAATTATCAGTAATGATCACCGAAGTGATGCTGTTGGAACCTAGCGAGATATTTTCAATACTTGAGACACTGGTCGAACTAAAGTCAAACGCGTCACCGCTGACCAAATTTAATGTTTCAGTACCCGCAGCACCGTTTATTGCTGTTGAAAAGTCGCTGACATTTTGAGCATTAATCGTTACTGTTGCGCCACTTGCCAATGACAGTGTGCTCACATTATTAAAAGTTGCTCCTGTTGTATTTGCACCATCACTGACAGACACAATATCGGCAGCAGTCGATTGACCCGTTAACGAACCCAAAAAGGTTTGTCCTGCAACATTAAAGGTAATTGCATCGGTCGCCGATGCCGCTGTAACACTTGTTGTTGCGCCTACATTTATCGTACGTGTATTACTAGAGTCATCACCTACCGTATAATTTTCTATGCCTGAGCGCGTTGTTATATCGCCATCACCTGAAATCACGATGGTTTCTGTACCATCAGCGGTGATTGAGCCACTAAAGCTCTCATTTTGCGCGGCGGTCATGGTCACCGACGCGCCAGTTGCCAAAGCAAGATTGCTGATATTTGAAATGGTCGCGCCACTAATATCTGCACTATTAGATAAGCTCAAGGTGTCAGCAGAAGTATTTTCCCCTGTAAGCGTCCCTGTAAATGCTAACGTACCGACATTGAAAGTGATTGCATCATTGGCACTGATAGCGGTTACCGAGTGATCAGCAGCAGATACTGTTACCGTACGCGTATTCGTGCTGTCATCGTCAATGTTATAATTTTCGATGCCAGCAAGCGTGGACAAATTGCCATCACCAGATACTGAGATAGTCTCTGTGCCAGCTGCCGTAATCGTACCCGAAAACAGAGACAATTGTGCAGCACCAAACGTCACAGATGCGTCACTTAATAAAGTGAGGTTTTCAAAACCTGACACCGTTGCACCTGCTATACTGCCGCCATTTCCGACACTAAGCGTATCTGTGCCACTGCCGCCTGCCAATGTACCTGTCGCACTAAGTGTTCCCACATTGACCGTATCGTTGTTAGCACTCCCTGTGAGATTTTGCCCAGTGCTGCCCAATGTAAACGTATTTGAGGTAGATAAAACATAGCTCTCTATTGCTGAATTACCTGTTAATCCATCGCTTGCCGCAGAGATAGTAATGGTCTCTGAGCCCGGTGCCGTCATTGAGCTAAAGCTATCATGCTGGGCTTCAGTCATGGCCACCGAAGCCCCCGAGTTCAACTCCAATACTTCGGTATTTGATATAGTCGCACCTGCGATATTTGCCCCCGTTGCAAGTCGCAGTGTATCTCCTGTACCACCACCAGCATTGAGCGTACCGGTAGGCGTAAATGCAGCGACATTGATGACATCATTTGAGCCACTACCAGTCACATTTTGCGATGCACTACCTAAAGTAAAGGTAAAGGCATCGCTAAGCACATAAGTCCCTACCCCAGCATTACCTGTTAATGCGCCGTCGCCATCCGCATTGGAGAGTGTAAATTGATGAGTGCTGTCACCATTAATGGTAGCAAACGCATCATGCTGAGTTTCTTTTAAACTAATCAAAGCACTTGAAGACGGTGACAAGGTCTCAAAGTTAATCAAAGACGTTAAATTACTGATGTCGACACCATTAGCAATAATCAGCGTATCCGTACCATCGCCGCCATCCGCTGTAGACCCTGAAGCATGGGAGGTTTGGGCTATAGTGAGAGTTTCATCTTCCCCACTAAATGAAATGGCAGGATTTAAATTAGCACCGGTTGTGGTATCGAACGATGCACCTGATGATGAAGTAGAAGTGACATTCGCGACACTTACCGTTGCGGTGCGTGATACGCTGTCATCAGTACCATCGTTGACGACGACCGTTACATTTCTAGCAGTTGTATCAGGCGTTGACGACGTATTGTTATAAGTTATGGCGTCTAAAAATGTTTGCACTTGGGCAAGTGTTGCAGTCGCACCTGTAATCGAAATGGTATCTTGCAGGGTGATATCTGAGCTGCCCGAAACTCCATTTAGAGCATTTTGCGCTGCGCCCGAAACATTTAGTCCTTCCAAAGTTCCATCTTGGTCGTTTGTCAGAGATACCGTAATTGTTTTAATGGTATCTGATTCAGCATCAGAGACGCTGGCACTGTTAGTGATAGCCACAGCTCCACCGCCCTCACTGAATGATGACGACCTGTTGTTACCAGCAACAATTGTATCTAAATCTATAACAGGTGCCGTATTTGCAGCCGTTATTGTTGCGCCCACTTTAAAAGTATAACTACTTTCATCTGGGTCATTACTGGAAATCGTCACTGTCGCTTCAGGTGAGCCAACCGTGGTCGGGTCTAGCTGAACAACAAATGTCGTGCTAGTTATCCCATTTAAAGAACTTGAGCAAGGCTGGCTGGATATTGAAAAGTCACTGGAGCCAGAAATACTAACCGATGAAGCGCCACTCAAAGTTAGCGTAGAGGATGCAATGATATTTTCTATGGTAAAGGTGCGGGTAAAATTACTGGCCCCAGTTTGATGTGTGCCAAAATCAGTATGATCTGCGGCACTTGGGGTGGTGTCCCCAGAGGTGATTGAGCTACCGTTACCTTTTACATTAATATCAGCTGATGCCGCCGCAGTACAGTTATCAGTGTCTGGGTACCATACTCCGCCGGATTGTGCACAACTGGCTTCACTTCCGAAAGCTTGAGTGCAACTATATGAGCTAGGCCAAGATGCTATTCTGCAAGATGCTGCAAGCTCTTTGTTTAAGTTCACCTCGCCACTGACTTGCATTAATTCCTTGCCGTCACTTTCCAGTAAACCTTGTTCTTGCAAAAAGGTCAAAGTGGCGTGCTTTTTATAATCATCTTTTGCTGCTGATACTTTTTGGGTTGTGAAGTCTAAGGCGGTTGTCACTCGATTATTTTGCTCAACAGCTGAATCTTTAAAATAGTGCGAAGACGCAAGTGTCAAAGACGTAAGCTCTGTGTTTTCATAGCTTTTAACAGTCGACAATTCATGATATTGAATGCTCGGGCTTGCATTTAACAAAGACGGGATCATGGCACCAATAATAGTTGCCGTCATATCAGATTTTTTCATTGACTAGTTCCTTTGAGAATTCAAACAAATGTGCTGAAACTGCATCGTCTGCACTCATTAACTCAGGGTAGGTAGACTCAGGAAGAACAGCGATATCGTAAAGCTGCTCTACGTCACCACTAAATATAATGTTTGAGATTATCTCGCCGTTATGTTTATTTAAAACCCAAATACCGCACTGTGTTTCGTCAGGCTGTATTTGCTCAGCTAAGGGGTATTTTTGCACTGCATCAGATCGGCGTATTCTACTAGTGCCCACAATAATCAAATCCCCAAACACAATGAGTCCTCTGGTAAATCCAGGTAAAGTACAGATCACATGTTTTGTATTTTCTAGTGGGTCAAAGCGTATAATTTGTCCCCTACCTGAATCGCATAAATATACTGCTCCATCGTGGCACTTTGGTGAGTGCGGTGCGCAAAGACCTGTTAAAAGGAACTCGTTGGTTTTTACATCAATCAGTGTCCCATTTAACTCTTCTCGCCATGAGTCCTTCTTATCAGTCATATTAAAAGTGGTCACATACCTAGGAGCACCATTTAACATTGCCATGCCATTTAAATGACATTTATCATCGGGCGTCAATTCACTTATAAAAGGCGGCTTCCAACGGGCCTTAAAGCCATACTCTGGTGACAGGGTCGCCAAACACGAGAAGCTTGTATTAACAACCCATAACCCTTCATCTCCCCAAGCAATATCATGGGTATTTATCATGCCAGTAGATAATGAAGCTCGCTCTGTATAAAGCACGTCACTTTGTTTAATAGCAGCTATTTGCTCTTTCCTCATGGTCAAAAAAGCGTCGTTGTCTCTTTCTTTATCTTGGAGTTTTTTAGACATTGCAGTGAGGTCATCCAAACTGCCTTGCTGAACACTTTCATAAGATTGAGGGCTAGCTTTAAAATCTAAAACTCGATACGCAGTGCTAATTGTTAGCCTATCCTTACTAACTGTGACTCCCATCGGACGTATGAACTTTTTTACTCCGCAGTTTAATTTGCCATCTTTGCTGCGTATTAACATGACAGAATGTGAATGGTAACTAGTCACCACCAAAGAAACCCCAAGGGCTTTTAGCAGCTTTGGAAAGTTTTCACTGTACTCACTTGAAAAGTCGACGCGCACTGGCTCTTTGTTTTCTGATACATCAGCTAAGTCTAATTTTTGATACCCTTGCAAGTCTTTACTCCTTGATAAATGCAAATTGAATCTAAAAGTGTCTTATTGATTTTATGTTTTTAACTTTTTGTGTATTTGTGCTTTTGTTAAGCCACAACTTAACAGTCGAGCAAGCTCACCCGACACCATAGCCGCAGCAGCAGAAGTACCGAGGGCTTTTAATGTGCCTTTTTTATGGTTCAAAACCACCTTTTCAGGTGCGTAAATATCTACACATTTGCCATAGTTTGAAAAACCTGAAATCGCCCCCTCAGTAGTATGTGCTCCTACAATAGTGACCCCTTTAATTTTTGCCAGATGATTAAACTCACATGCCGGCTGGCTGTGATTTCCGGCCGACACCACCACAAAATCGACCCCACCATTTACTAAGCCATGATCAATCACTTTAGAAAGAAAGTCTGACAAAAAAGGTAAAGTCCAACTGGTGTTGATGATGTGCGCGTTCATCTTTTGAGAAATACTAAATGCTAATATCATGGCTGAAGTGAGCGTACTAGATTGCTGCAGTGCGATATATTGAGCTGTAACCGGCGATTGATCATCCGATAATTGTTGAGCAATTGTTGCTGTAACCATACTGGCGTGGCCATTTTGCTGAAACATTTTGGAGGTGGCTCTTTTATCCGCATCGTACGCGAGTATGAAGTCCAAGTCAGAAAGTAAGGGATGCTCAAAATTGAAGCCATCATCAATTATGGCAATACGCTTAGATGTAGGCGATGAGCAAGATGATAGGGGTAAATCTTTTAATGTAATCGCATCAAGCTTAAATGGTTGCTCTTGTATTTGTTTATTGAAGCTTGATTCTTTAACAATGGCAAAATCAGGTTGAACCTGAACAACATTTAATTCGTTCTTTAACGAATTAAATACTTGAATAAATAGCTCTGCTTTTGCAGTTAATAAGACTATTTGAGTGTGCTCTAATTCAGCAAGTATCTGAATTTTACTGACACCTTGAGTCTCATTTAACTGGCTAAAATAATGCTTTTTTGTCTCAACGATAATGCGTTTATTTAAAAATAACTCTATCCCCACATTACTTTGATAAATCCCTTCTCTGTCAGTCTCATAAAGCTTGACCAATCCAGATTGGTTATAAAAAGACAAAAAGGGCTCGTCAACCACAGTAGCAAAGTCGCTGCTAACAACGGCATTGCTACATAGGAATAATAAACAAACACTTAACCACTTAATGAGGGGCATATTTTTAACTTCTTGGAGGAAATATACCATCTATACAAATACAGAATTGTATTGCTAGATATGGCTGTCTATTTTCGTGTGCTTGATTTTGTCCACTGTTTAATACCGCTTGTGGGTTAAGGGTAATGTTTGACCCTCCCGAATCATCTGATGAATAAACTCGGGCTAAACCCCCTGTTGTTGCTCTTGCCGCAGAGAGTAAACCTGTACCGTTCGATCTATCAATCAAACCTGCTTTAATCGTTTTACCAGCGTATAACTCGTGAGTGTGAGAAGGTAATTGGCTCTCCATCAGTACAACATCCGGTAATCCAACTTTGTTACCTAAATCCCCCGGAGACAACCCCGGTGCTTGACCAAACATGGTTGGACTTCTGCCTTGTAGATCCGGCATTTGCATGTTGGTTTGACCATTGCCGCCGTAAATAGTACCTATAACTGCAAACAATGCCTGATTTTGTGAGATATCAATAACTTGCCCATCACAGAACGTATAACCCACTGGCGCGAAGGTATAAGGCAACATATCGACCTGACCAATAAATGGATCCATTTTATTACTCCTTTAGTTACGAGACGGGTATAAGCCGTTCATGCAAATGATAAAACCGAGATACAGCATTGGCATTCTATTCTCGTGCGCTTCATCACCACCGGTTTTGCCAATTACTCCGCTGCTAAAGGGCCTTGTCTCTAACCCTGCGGTAGAATCAGGTAAAAAATGTAATTCACTACCAATGTAAGACTGCCCATCAACTGGTGCTTGTAATTCTGACGCTGCACTGGCTACTTGAACGGCGTGATTGTGCACTGGCAATTGATCCGTCGACAACACAACTTGTTCAACACCATACCGCTGACCTATCACTCGATTTGTCAGGCCTGGCCCCTGCCCATCACCGACTGGGATTCGCCCGCGCATGTCTGGAAGGCCGTAAGTTGACCGACCATCACCACCATAATTAGAGCCCAGTAGACTAAACAAAGACTGATTATCAGTTATCGCTTGTAGCTGACCTGCACAGTATGACCAGTGGTATGGAGAGTACACACCTGCAAACATGCGAATTTCACCCAAATATGCATCACTCATATTATGCTCCTTTACTTAGTTTCTTGGTGGATACGCACCGTTAAGTGCAATAATAAAACCAATTACCGTGGTCGGTTGAAGGTTAGTGTGTGGCGCATTCGACCCCACAGTACCCATGCTTTGAGACGATAAAGTATCCAAATCACCTGAATTGTTCGCATAAAACTTTTTCACACCTTGTGCGTACTGTGTATTTGCCGTCGATATGGCATATCGCGCCGTTGGATTAGTATTGCTAAAGGGTAAAAAGCTATCACCTTCTGCTGAGCTAACTTGAAAGTCATGATTGTGCCCTGTTTGCGCATTTGTCAAAGTAACCTCTTCAAAGCCACTTTTTTGCCCTTGCTTCATGATGCCATACTTGCCTTGATAAACAGGCGCTCGCCCGCGCATATCTGGTAAGCCAAAGTTCGTTCGAGCATTACCACCAAACGTATTTCCGAGTAATGAAAATAACGCGGGGTTGTCGTGGATATTAATCAATGCGCCATTACATGATGCCCAATGAACAGGTGGAAAATTAAAGGCAACCATCTGCATCATGCCCAAATACGGATTAACCATAAAAACCACTCCTTACTTTTAAATTGGGTTTAACCCACTGTTTAACTACGCTTACGCGAAATAACAATCTGATATTTATCAACGTCATAAATGCTCATAAACATCGGATATTCACCAAACGCACTATGCTTAAATAAATAGTTATCTTGAGGAAGTTGGTTATTCGGATCACCATGAAGGGAAATACTGAATGAAGAAAACTCCTCAGTATTTATTTTGCCAGCCTCTACATTATCAATTTCAAGCACACCAACCTGTTGTTCATTTTGTACTGAAAATACGTCTACTGTTTCACCCACTAACGAGTGCATCAAATCATGCGTTACTATTCCCATTTCTTGCTACTCTTTATATTTTTATTTAAGAAAAAGCCCGTCCATTGACGAACGCGTTTAAACGCCCACAATTTGCTTCATAGAAGGGGGGTACCAAATCATGAGCTCGTATGGTGTCTGAACTTCAGAAACTTGAAACCCAAGCTCTAAATACAAGCGTTTCACAGCCAAGTTGTGGCTTAAGACAGAGAGAGTTAAAGGGGCTGCTGACTGAGCAGCACAATGCTGAAAAGATTGGATAATTGCCCTGCCAAAACCATGTCCTCGAGCTGCGATCAAAAAGCCTATGTCAATTAAGCGAATTTCATTATGACCAAAATCAAGGGTTGCCTTGCCTATCGGTTCTCCATGTTTTTCAATAATGAAATACATTGCATTAGGATACTGAGCACCGTAGCCTTGTATTTGGGCTTTAAGCTGCATGTCGACTATTGACTCAATAAAGTCCTGTTCACCCTCTATACATTGCAGATCTTGCCTTACTTCTCTGTGCAGTTTTTCTAAAAAAGGTGTATCACTTGGCTTTGAGGGGCGAATATGCAGCCCTTGCGGAATTGTAAATTGCACCATGATCCTTATCCTATAACGTGCGTTAAATTGGTATCATTAACGTCTATATTTCTTTGCTTGTTTTTAATCAAACATGCTAACCATTCATTAACATCACTATCGATTACTAAATTTACTCTGCTTTTGTTGCTATTGTTTGTCACTTGATGAGTCAAATGGGTATTGATGTACCAAAGCTCTCCTGAGTTCATAGGAACACATTGCTCTTCAACATAAAAACCGACGTCATCACCAAAAGACAAAGGGACATGTAATCTCGCTTCACCGTACTCAATCGAAACATGGTTATCAGAATGTGGTAATATTTGGCTTTGAGGTTTTAACCTCATCAAGCGCGCAGATCTTACTGGGCACTGGAGTGAATTAATAAACGCCTTTATACACGGCAAACGCTCTAAAATCGGTAAATTCATCCAAGATGTTTGCGGCCCTTCTAAAGAAAAGCACTGCAAAATAGGATGGCATTCTAAATGCTCATGCCGAGCCCTTAATGCAACCACATCCCACTCCCCCTGATAACACGTTTTGTTTACATGGGTATGCCAGTCAAGTTGCTCTAACTTGTTAAGCTCATCAAGTGCTTGCTGTGCATCTAAGGTTTTGTCTAATTTAGCAAAACCAATGACCCCATTTATCATGCGTTGCATTTTTTTACCCAATTGGCTGGCCACTGGGTGCAAAAAACCACTCTCTGTCTTTAAACTGTCCGCCAACAACCTTTATTTCGCTCTGTCCATCCAATTGATGCAATGTTGGCTTTGAAAGCAACGACTTAGCGCTATAGCTATAGAGCAAAGTCCCTGAGTTATCGAATACTTTTATTGAATTAGACTGGCTACAAAGAACATGTAAACGCCCGGAATCATCTAGGGTAATTGATTTAATACCGTTTAATTGTTCAAAGTGATTGAGACCTTGGCTTCCCACATCACCATAATGGCCGCCATCAAAGCCTATCACCTTAATCGTGCCTGGGCCGGTCACTAAGAATACCAACTGATTATCTTCATCAACGGCAAAGTCTTTGATTAAGCCATATTTTAGATTTAGTGGAATACTGCCAAGCACTTGTCCAACTTGGTCATATATGTAAATTTCGTCTGTGTGTTCAAAAAGTACAAATAGTCCATTTGGATAATATCTGGCTGCTAAGGGGTTGAGTTCAAAAGTGACATCTTGCCCTGATGGTGATGTCATGGTCATTTCAGGAAAGCTAATCGATAAATCTTTAAGGGCTTGTTTACTTATCCGTCGAGTCAATTTTGACGTATTTAGTTCAGCATTGGCTGCCAATGCAGTTACAGAAGCTGGTGCTAAAACTAGTCCAACGACCGAAGCCGAAGTTTTTAAAAAATTGCGGCGTTGCATTACCTGTTCCTTATTCTGAAATAAATAATTTAAGCCACTATATAATTACACAAATATAAAAAATCCCTAATTACAGCTCATTACACCTTGCTAACTTTACCTAAAAAAATACACACATATGTTACACAATCACTTTTACCAATTTAGATATACAGGGTTCGACTACGCTTACAGTCCATTACACTCTATTGCACTGGTGCCTTTAGAGTTGATAACTTAATAAAGGGAAAGTCGAAAGGCTTGAGTCAAAGGAGTTCGCTCATGATCGATCACACAAGAACGATTTTAAATTTTTTAACTGAAATAGAGCTGGCCTTTGAGCTTCAGCCCATAACTGAAAAGACTTTCTTACCCGGGTTAATACTCAAACATGGCGTGTTATTGATTGATAAAGACAAACTTCTTTTCCCCGGAGACATATTGCATGAAGCTGGTCATGTTGCTGTGTGCGAACCTATTTTTAGAGAGTGCTTAAAAGGCAATATATTTAAAAACGGTTTGCTGGTAGGCAGAGAAAAGCAAGCCATGTATGGAGAAGAAATGGCGGCCACAGCTTGGGCTGTCGCAGCTGCTAAGCATTTATCTATCTCACTAGATATTATTTTTCACAGTGATTCTTATCGCGGCGCCAATAATACGTTAATTAATGACTTTGAAAGTGGTAATGGGTTTGGCTTTCCACTATTACAGGCATGGCAAATGACGTGCCCTGAAGCGGGCTACCCTAATATGGTGAAATGGATAAGGGATTTACGTTGGGTCGAGTCTCGCCCAAATGAGACTCAACCAGATTAATGGGCTAATACCCAAGGGTATACTGCTTAGTCTTGTTTTGGTGCCAAATCAAAATGCAAATAAGCGGCATTTGATGCTATACGCCCTCTTGGCGTGCGCTGAATAAAGCCTTGCTGAATTAAGAATGGCTCAATCACGTCTTCAATGGTTTCGCGCTCTTCACCAATTGCTGCGGCAATATTGTCGAGGCCGACAGGGCCACCAGCAAATTTTTCTATCAGTGCTAGCAGATATTTTCTATCCATATAGTCGAAGCCGCATTTATCGACATCGACCATATCAAGGGCTTGTTTTGCGATATCTTGGCTGACTTTACCGTCGCCTTTGACTTGGGCAAAATCTCTTACTCGACGCAGTAAACGGTTAGCGATACGTGGTGTGCCGCGTGAACGGCGGGCCACTTCATCGGCACCTTCTGGGCTAATAGCTAGGTCTAAATAGTATGCCGAACGAGAAATAATAGTTGCTAAATCTGCAGCTGAGTAAAACTCTAAGCGCTGCACAATACCAAAACGATCTCGTAGTGGTGAGGTCAATGAACCAGCGCGCGTGGTGGCACCGATCAGTGTAAATGGCGGCAGGTCTAGTTTAATCGAACGTGCTGCAGGCCCCTCGCCTATCATGATATCAAGCTGATAGTCTTCCATTGCAGGGTAAAGAATTTCTTCTACCTGTGGGCTCAAACGGTGAATTTCGTCAATAAACAGCACATCACCTTCTTCTAAGTTTGTTAAAAGCGCGGCTAGATCACCGGCTTTTTCAAGCACAGGGCCTGATGTAGTTTTGATGTTTACTTCAAGCTCATTGGCAACAATATTAGCCAATGTCGTTTTACCTAAACCTGGCGGGCCAAAAATAAGCAAATGATCGAGCGCTTCTTGACGTGAGCGCGCCGCCTCAATGAAAATCTCCATTTGCTTTTTCACATGGGGCTGACCTGTGTAGTCATCGAGTAACTTAGGTCTTATGGCTCTGTCTATTACTTCTTCGTTGCCTTGAACACTTGGCTCAATCAGTCTATCAGCTTCAATCATAAGGTTAATTACATCATTGATTTAAGCGCTTCTTTGATCAGCGCTTCGGTATTCATATCTGGCTGGCTTACTGCCTTAACCGCTTTTTGTGCTTGCGCTAGTTTATAGCCTAATGCGAGTAATGCAGCAACTGCATCATCGGCTGGATTATTAGCAACCGTCGGATCTTCTTGTGGCGCAATGACTGCATTATCGCTAAATGGCGTGAGCAAATCATTGCCGAAGTCTTTTAAACGATCTTTCATTTCTAGCACTAAACGTTCTGCGGTTTTCTTACCTACGCCTGGAATTTTCACCAAAGTGGTCGCATCTTCGTTATTCACACAGTGGATGAATTGCTCAGCTGACATACCCGATAAAATCGCTAAACCGAGTTTTGGACCAACACCATTGGCTTTTATCAATTCTCGAAATAAAGCGCGCTCTTTTTTATGATTAAAACCGAATAACAACTGGGCGTCTTCACGTACCACAAAATGCGTGTAAATCGCTGCTTGCTCGCCAACATTAGGTAACTCATAGAAACAGGTCATTGGCATTTGAACTTCGTAACCTACCCCATTTACATCAAGTAAAATCTCCGGTGGTTGTTTTTCTAATAGTATGCCGTTTAGTCTTCCAATCATGTTTATTACCTTAATCTTCGACGAACTGTTTTACTGGCGTTACCAGCTAAACGAATTAAATTTTGCTCAGAATGTGCATGACAAACGGCAATGGCTAATGCATCTGCTGCATCTGCTTGTGGTGTTCCTGGTAGCTTCAGGATACGTTTGACCATTTCTTGGACCTGCTCTTTTTTAGCGCCGCCTGTACCTACTACCGCCTGTTTTACTTGCCTAGCGGAGTATTCATAAACAGGAACATCTTGCATAGTAGCGGCAACAATCGCAGCGCCTCGGGCTTGCCCTAGTTTTAATGCAGAGTCTGGATTATGTGCCATAAACACTTGCTCTATGCCAAAACTTTGCGGGTTAAATTGCTCAATCAGCTGGGTGACACCTTGGAAGATCATTTTTAATCGGGTCGGAAAATCATGCTCCCCCACTTTAATACACCCACTGCCTAGGTAGGTAAACTTACTTCCTTGATGATCAATCACACCGTACCCGGTAAATCTTGAACCGGGATCTATGCCTAAGATTACTGCCAAAGCACATTCTCATTTATTTTTTTGGCATAATGCCAAAATACTGTATGAATTACCAGTTATTCGTTATCTCTTTGCAACATTGGCAAAGTCACGGTTGCGATTGCACCTTGATCAAGATGATTCTCTAATTGTAATTGCCCGTCATGGTTAAGCATTATCTGTCGACTTAATGCTAAGCCTAAGCCAGTGCCTTGCTGCTTTGTGGTATAAAAAGGCACAAATAAGTTATCAAAATTAGCGATCCCCTGCCCAAAATCTCGGATGCTAATTTTCAACATGTCATCACTTGCTTCAAGTTCTAGTTCAATGCCTTGCTGGTTATTTACTGTATTGGCTTCAATGGCATTTTTTATCAGATTGATAAGCACTTGCTGAAGCTGTTTTTTATCAACATTCAGCACTAACTGTGAGGCAGGTTTTGGCCAATTTTCGCTATAAGTAAATTCACAATCAAACAAAGGCAGAATAGGACCAAACAAACTTTGTACGGTGACCGCTGATTTACTCGGCTTTGGCAATTGAGCCAATTCTCGGTAACTGGTAATAAAGGCTTGCAAAGAACTTGCCCGCTCAGAAATGATTTCAAGCCCTTGTTGAAACTGAGGTTGTTTAGGAAATTCACATTGTTGAATTTTCTTATTAAGGCTACGACTGATTGTCGCTATTGGCGTGAGTGAATTATTAAGTTCGTGACTTAATACGCGCAATAGGTCTTGCCATGCTTGCTGTTTTCTCTCATCTAGTATTTGTTCTGCTTTTATTAACAGCAGCAGCGTATGTGAGTTGCCAGCGCTTAAATACTTATCTTTAAAAGCAAAATACTCGCCTTGTAACTGCGTAGTCTTTAACGTCACAACTGCTGAATTTTTCTCAGTGATTGATTTCATCCAATGGAAATCTTGAAGTGAACAAACTTCTAACTCTTGGCCTAAAAATAACTGGGTAAGTGCGGCATGATTTGCCATCACGATATTTTGCTCATTGTCGTAAGCAAAGCACATAGCTTGAACCTGATCTAAAATTTTATCGATCAGGATCTGCTTTTCAGATACTTGGCGACTCTTTGTTTGTAAATTATCTGCGAGCGTATTGATTAGTTTCAACAGTGGCGCGATGGCGGCATCTTGCTGTAAGTTTCCACGCAATGTGTAATCTTCTTCAATCAAAGCCGCCAATAAGTTACTGATAAGCTGTTGTTGTTTGTCTATGTTATTTCGCGTGGTATACACCACATAAAACAACCCTAACAATGCGATGATGCTGAAAAAGGCCAATAAATAGATGTTGAACCCTGCGTAAAATAAACTAAAAAAAGCCACTAAAATCGTAGGGATCGAAAGCCCCAATAATAACCGAGTCTGCTGCTGTTTATGATCAACCGCTTTCGTTTTGGAGCGTGCGAAAAATTGCATGCTATTGCGCTTCGTATTTAGCTAAACGACGGTAATAGCCGCTGCGACTAAGACCCAGAGATTTGGCTGTTTCGGTGACATTCCCAGCAAAGTGTTTAAGTCTTTGCTCCATGGCCTGAAACTCTATTTCATCTAAGGTTAAATTGGCTTGGCTGGTAATACTGTCTTCTGGCATCGATGTCAGTGCATTTTGCTGAGTGAGATTACTGGTTACGTTGAGATTCAGGCTCTCAGCTGTGATACTTGTTTCACTTAAAAACAGCGCGCGCTCTATACAATGGCTTAACTCTCTTAAATTGCCCGGCCAGTGATATGCGAGCAATGCAGCTTTAGCACACTCAGACAAACAAACATCGTTTTTGCCGTAATGCTTACTGTGCTTTGCAACAAAGTAATTTGCCAATGGCACTATGTCGTCTTTGCGCGCTTTTAACACAGGCATGTGCAAGGTAACCGTGTTTAAGCGATAAAATAAATCTTGTCGAAATGACCCTGCTTGAATGGCACATTCAAGATCGGAATTTGTCGCAGACACTAATCTTACATCAGCACATTGGGTTTTGCTTGAACCCACAGGCTCAAATTGTTTTTCTTCTAATACGCGTAGCAATTTTGCCTGCTGAGCGAGCGGAATATTACCTATTTCGTCTAAAAATAATGTACCATGCTGCGCCATTTGAAAGCGCCCTGCACGATTTTGTTTGGCATCTGTAAATGCGCCTTTTACATGACCAAATAGCTCGCTTTCAAATAAACTTTCTACAATCGCGCCCATATTTGCACTAACAAAGGGCCCTGAAACTCGCTTTGAAAACTGATGAATTTTACTTGCAAGTAAGCTTTTACCTGTGCCGTTTTCACCTGTGATCAAAATGTTCATATCACTTTTTGCTAAACTTTGTGCTTGTTTGAGCAGTTGCTGCATCACTGCAGATTCAGCAATGAGATCGTCATGTTGGAGATATAAGTCTTGTTTAAGTTGACTATTTTCGTCTTGCGAAAGTTCGAGCTGTTGCTCGCGCTCGGCCAGTGTAATTTGAGTTTGAATGGTATTGATGAGTGCGTCGTCTTGCCACGGCTTTTGCACAAAGTCTTTTGCACCGGCCTTCAAAGCTGAAACCGCGATATCTATGGTCGCCCAGCCTGTCATGGCAATTATTGGCGGCAGTTTATCGGCCAAAAATTCATTCATTTGTTGAATAAATTCAATACCTTCACTGCCTGATGTGGTATCACGATGGAAGTTCATATCCAGCATGACAAGATCAAATGTATGTTGCGTTAATTGGGTTTTAGCCGCTTCAAGAGACGTTACCCCTTGCACATCAAAACCATGATCATCTAGTAAAAACTGTAGGCTGGCGATGATGTTAATATCATCGTCAGCCACTAAAATATTTGCCATTATTATTGTTATTCCTTACTCATAGCGAAGCACCTGGCTTGGCTCCAATACTACCGCATTTCTAGTCGGGAAATAAATGGCAAGTAACACCGCACTGGCAACTAGCACTGTTACGACGCACGCAAGTATCGGATAAATGTAAGCCGGTACTAGCTGCTCAGTAAAATTATGAAACAAATAAGCAATCAAGACAAAAAGTAGTAAGGCTAAGCCACTCCCCAGTACCAACAATTTACTACCTTGCTTTACGAATAAACTGACTATCGCTCTATCTGTCGCACCGACAGCGCGGCGGACGCCAATTTCGTTGTAGCGTTGGAAAACTGTACCCGCACTCAAGCCATAAATACCTGTTAATGCTAAGAACAACGCGAAGAAAGCACATCCAAAAGTAATAAAGAACGCTGTTTTGGCCATTTTATGCAGCATGCCAAAGTCATCTTCTTTCGATCTAAAATAACCAGGATCAGACGCTGGATCTAATCGATAAAATACATGATAAAAATCGGTCTGAGCTTGTTGGCTATCTCCAAAGTGCTTTAATGTCACTCTTAAAGGCACAACTTCACCTTGTAACGCCGATGTATAAATTTCGTCTTCTTTATCAAGTGAAGCAAATAGAGACGATGCATTCATTCTGTTTGTCACAACTCCCACAATTGTGTGTGTCTCTTTTCCTGATTTAAGTTCAACGTCTATTTGCTCCCCAAGCGGGCTGGCATTCGGCCAGTATCGTTTTGCCATTGAATCTGAGATCACAGTTGTTCGCATTGCATTGCGATGATCTTGTTTGTCAAGGTGACGACCCTCTAGCAAATACGGACCGTAGCTTTGTGTGTTTCCAATCAGCTCAATCACATCTACTTGTGGTTTGTCCTGATCTCTTTCAATGATTTGGCCTGCTGGGTAGACAGGCTTTTTACCCAAGTACGCACTGAGAGAGACATCGCTGATACTATCTTGCTGTTCAAGTTCAGCTTTTAGTAATTGATAATAAGTAAGTTTTTGTTCTGCAGAGGTATAGCGGTTTTCATCTAACGTTAAATTCACATCTAGACTATTCTTGAAGTCTACGCCCATATCCATATTAATAATAGTTTGGGATAAAAACGCAGATAACCCACCAATAAGCATTAGGGTAGAAATTAAAAATATTTGTGCGGTCAATAATACTTTAGAAAGTCGACCCGCTTTTTTACCTTGAGCTCCTCGTGTACCATCTCGTAGAGTGGCATTCACATCTTGTGTTGCTGCTTTACACGCAGGTAAGAAACAAGCAAAGAAAAGCGTCACTATTGCAAACACTAAGGCTGCGAATAAGGTGTCAGTATCCATTCCCCAATGCCACCAGAATGCAAGGTTATCAGCCATATGACTTTGTAAAACGATTTCTGTATAACTCAGGGCAGCTCCTGCTAATAAAACCGCTAACACAGAACCAAGAATGGTTAAAATGCTCCCCTCCCACATTAACTGAGAAATTAAACGCTTTGTGGGGGCACCTAACGCAGCACGGATCGCCGTCTCTTTATTTTTCTCTAACGCTCTAGCAAGCAATAAGTTACCAACATTGATACAAGCGAGTAATAATATGCATAGTGCAACACCATTGATAAAGGTAAAAACAATACCACCCGCACCATTTACTTGTGCACTCGGAAACGATGTAATCGCAACTGTTCTTGGCTCATAGTCACGGCCCAGTGCTTGCTGCTTCTGAGCATAAAACCCTTTTAACAAGCTAGATAATTCAGTTTCGGCTAGCTCAACAGACGTGCCTTTATTTAAACGACCGTAGGCACTAAGCCACTCATCGTTGCTCATTTGTGGCTGTCTATATTGCAAAGATAAAGGCTGCCAAGCTCTACCTGCGACTGGAAACGCAAAACCTTCAGGCATAACGCCTATAACCGCCGTTAATTGATTATTAAGATTTATAATTTGACCAACTATATCTTGCTGACCATTAAAAGTGCTCTGCCAAATAACATAACTTAACACCACCACAGACTCTGCACCGGCTTGGTAGTCTTCAGCTTGTAGTGTACGTCCCATTAATGGTTGAACTTTTGCAAACTCAAAGAAGTTACTATCCACTTTTTCTAAACTAAGTCGTTTAGATGTTTGTTCAAATAATATATGCCCAAATGTTGATACATAACGACCTATCTGCGCGAAACTGGTTTGTGATTCGATTAGATTCGCGGTTTCCCAAGCAGGCATAGGATCTAGGTCTGCATCTTCTTGTGATTGAGAAGATATATGTAAAATGGTATCGCCTTCGGGTAAAGGTAAATCTTTGTATAGCACTGAATTCAATAATGAAAAACTATACAAGCTGACAAATAGCCCGCCAATAAGCACCAGCAGCGTCAAGGCTGAGAATTTAGGCGACAGAAGTAATTGTCTGAGTGCATACTTAATATCAAGCCACATACTGTGCTCCTTACGCTGGTACTTTTTCGATGGAATGAAGCATGACATCATTGACTAATGTGCCATCAAGAATACTAACTTGTCGCTGCGCCATCTGAGCACTACGAGGGTCGTGCGTCACCATGCAAATCGTGCTGCCATCTCGATGTAACTGGTCAAATAACGCCATCACTTTTTCTGCATTTTGACTGTCTAAGTTACCTGTTGGCTCATCGGCAAAGATAATTTTAGGATCGTTCACCAAAGCTCTTGCAACGGCCACTCTTTGCTGTTGACCACCAGAGAGCTGAGAAGGAAAGTGATTCGCACGATGTTGCATACCAACACGTTCCAATACTTCATCCACCTTACTTTGCATCAAGCTCTTAGAGACATCATTTTGGTAAGTCAGCGGCAACATGATGTTTTCACTGATTGTGAGACTAGAAATTAAGTTAAAAGACTGAAAAACAAAGCCGATATCATAACAACGGATCTGAGCCCGTTTATCTCGGCTAAAACTCGTGACATCTTGACCATTAAATAAATATTGTCCGCTGGTTGCGGTGTCGAGTAAGCCTAAAATAGACAGCAAGGTAGATTTACCACAGCCAGAAGGACCAGACAGGGAAACATACTCACCTTGTGCAATTTCAAGATTAATATTATTTAACGCATGGGTTTCGATGTCTTCAGTTAAAAATGATTTATTGATGTTACTTAAACTTAATAATGACATGAGAGATCCTTTTTAAACCTATTGATATTATTGTATTTTGACACTGCTATGAGATGCCCATGCGCTGGTGTCAGAGATAATAATTTGATCGCCTGGGTTAAGACCAGAGAGAATTTGAATATATTTTGCAGTACTAGCGCCAAGTTTGACTTCATGTTTTTGTGCAAAGACGCCGCCATTGGTCGTTTTGAACAGTTCTACCGTACGATTTTTTGGTGCAAATGCAGGGCGTTTTACATAAAGCGTGTTTTTGATGTTGGTCACTTCAATATAACCATCAATATTGAGATCTGATCGCGCTTCCTTAGGCAGTTCAGAAAGAATCCCCACCTCCACTGCCACTAGACCATTTTCAGATAGCGGGGAAATACGTTGCACTTCACCCACGAGCTTATTAAAGCGGGTATCAATGGTGACGGGTTGACCCATTACAACGTCTTTAACTTGTATTTCTTGTACGTTTATCTCGGCAAATAACGAATCAGGATCTATTACTAAGGCAGCATTTTCACCGCTATTAAGTTGCTGACCAAGTTCAATCGGCAGCTTTTGTATTACGCCTGAAATACCCGCTGTGATCGTTAAACCACTTACCTGCTGCTGTGCTTTTCTGAGGTTATTTTCAACCTGCTCAAGACGTGCTTGTCTTGCTAATTCGCTGGCTTGATAGTTTTGTTGCATTTTATCAGCACGTTTTATTTGCGCCTGCCAGCGGGCATACTGTTGCGTGACCGCAAGTTGAGTGCGTTTAAAATCTAATGCAGACAATGAGCCTTTACCTTGATCTAGCAACGATTGCTCTGCATCAAGCTTTAATTTCGAGCTTTTGTAATTAAACTCAGCTTCCATAACGGCATTTTCAAGATCAAGTTGTTGAGCTTGTTGCGCAACAGCGGCCGCATTATTTTCAGCCTTAATGGCTTTAAGTTCCCATTGAATTTTCTCTAGTTCACTCAGCAGTTCGACATTTTCTAACACCGCAATTTTCTGTCCTTGCACCACACTGTCGCCGGGTTTTGCAAGTAACTGCTGAACTCTGCCTCTAGATTGCGCTGCACTCCATTGCAATGATTTTGGCTTTAAAACCCCAGAGCCTCTTACTTCAATTTTAAAGTCTCCCTGCTTCACATTAGCCATTTGTAATTTATCTCGTGCGACAAAATAAGACGCATCGCCTAAAAACTGCTTTGATAGGTAAATCGCTAGAACAATCAAAGATATAACAGGTAAGTACCAATATCGTTTAATTGCAGGTTTTGGTTGTGGGGTTCTCTTCGTATCCATAGCTGACTCCAATAGTTGAACTAAGTAACTTAAATCAACTATCGAGCCAACACTTATCTTGTTGTTATTTGATGATTTTTATGTTCTTAAAGTTAAAGACGGTACTAAATTGTGTCGAAACTGAAACAGCTTACAAAATAAGAGTGTCTCAATTATGAGACACTTTTATAACTTCAAAATTGTTTTTAAGCTGTGACTTCTTGGTGATCATGGATAATTTCGAAGATTTCTTTAAATGAATGGGCTGTTTGAAGAATATTAACTGGAATATGTAACGCCCTAGCAATATCACTGGCTGACATCATACCTCTTAAGCTACCTTTTTCATCAACCAACAAGATGTGTTGATGACCTAACCCTCTTAGGGTTTCGAGTACATCGCCTATTTTAGAATTTTCTACCATTGAATAAGGCATCGCACGTAGATCAGATTTCTTTGTCATTAAATCTTCAACAGTCAGATCATTGCGCGACTGGTTGCGTTTTTGCGCCACAGTCAGTACTTTTCTACCCGTTAAATCACGAGAGTTAATAACTCCTAAAAAAGTATCGTCATGGTCTATTACTAACTTAGACCTAACATGCCCGTTTACCATCATAAATAAAGCATGATCAACATCGACGTCTTTTAAAATAACTTGCGGCGTTCGTCGGGTAAAATCGGTCACTATCTTAAGGGCACTACTATTAAGGTCTAACTTTTCTGAGTCGAAATGATCGCAGAATTGATACACTCCTTTTAACTCGACTGTGTCTATTTTTTTAAATTCACCCATCTTATTACCTCTCAGAACCAATCTTAACTTTATTGCAATAATAAAAATATGGTTCAGTAAGCTCGAATGTGCAAGCTGGTGTAAGTGACTGTAATCGCATATTACAAAAAAAAGGCTTAGACTTGATTTGGGTTAATACAATTTGAACTTTTCAAAATTTCATTATTCGTTCAATGTGTGCATTAACAAGTTAAATCATATTGTGCTGAACAACTGGACAGTTTAGTATCAGCCGATTGTTTCAACGGAAAAATTTTGGTTTTAATTAAGAAAAGGAAGCATGTATGGCTTATCTCATTGATGAACAAAAGCTTGAAAAGGTCTATCTAAAAAGCTACCACACCATTGGGCGATTTAAATATAACGTTGATACGCTTATCAATTCTCCTGAAATCTCTCGTCATCACGCAATTATCGAACATACCCAAGGTAACTGGTTAATTCGAGATGTGAGCACCAATGGTATTTGGATCAATGATAAGAAAATAAGCAAAAACCTTCCTTATCAATTATGTTTAAACGATAAAATTGATTTTGCGGCACCTGGTCGTAGTTCTTTTGTTGTCGGCGACCTAAGCACTGATTGCCAATTCTTAGTGTCTCAGTCTGACAGCAATAAAGTGATCGAAATAAAAGATCAGTTGTTACTGCCAAACGAGCAAGAAGCTACACATATTGCATACTTTGATAGCATGCTTAATTATTGGTTTTTAGAAGACTTATTCACAAATGACAGGCAAGTTTTGATTGATGGAGGACTGATCAGTATTTTTAATGATCAGTGGCAATTTTACTGCTCAAGCCCGTCGACCATTACCAAGCAACTTAAAAGCGAAATAGCACAAAATATTGAATATGCCTTGTCTTTTAACGTGAGCTTGGATGAAGAAAACACGCAGCTTACATTAAATGTTGCGAGCAAAACATTCGATTTAGGGACGCGTTCACATCATTACCTGTTATTACTACTAGCACGCACTCGTATCCTTGATAAACAAGCTGGTTTAGAACCTGAATTACAAGGTTGGATGTATAGAGAAGAGCTTGCTAAGTCGTTAGGCATCCAAATGAATCATATGAATATCATGGTTCACCGAGCCAAAAAACAGTTAGGAGATGCTTGTATGGAAGTATGTCCTGAATTTGCTTATATGCTTGAGTCTGAAAATGGTAAGGTCAGACTTAACTGTAACGACATTACCATTGTTAAAGGCAGTAAACTTGAGACCCGCATCTCTATCTAGAGCAAGTCTCACATTTTTATAAAAGCTAATTTCTGTAGGGGCCCGCATGTTCAATTATGCGGGCTTCTAAGCTTTTAAGTAGGCCAAGCTTAAATAGTAATTCGACCACGACAAATAACGGCCCGACTAGTAAGCCAATTAAATCATCAACAAATGCAGGCTTTTTTCCTTCATAATAGTGCCCGATGAATTGAATTATCCAACCAATAACGAACAACACCGCAAATAACCCATAGAAACTCGCCGTTTGCGCGTTCATACTTTCAAAAATACTGTCTACCCACCATAGCCCTAATAGATATAAACCACTCATGAGCAGGCCAAGTTTAATATCTAAGGCTAAGTAAAACAGCATAGCGAGTATCGCAATGATCAATGCTGGGGTGATCAGAAGGCTGTTGACTGACATTAAAGGAAAATACAGCAAGCCAATTACCGCAAATACGATCAGCGGCACGCCTACAAAGTGGGTTAAAATATTGCGCTCATCACGATGGTAGAGCGCATATTTAATTAAGTGTTGGTCTAATTTTTTCATTTTAGTTCTACTTATAAATAGAGTCTTAACACTAAATTAGAACCACACTTCTTACCTCATTGTCAATTTATACCAATCCTTTTAATTAAGCGATCTATTTTGAGGCAAGGAAAACTTGTCGGTAAATAGGCGGAAATTTTGCTATTTAGTTGTTCTCGGCAATTGCTTCTGCATTGCTCTACCTTCTGCATCCATGCAGTCGTAAATAAGAAATTTCTAACAAAGTTAGCGTCAGTTTTAGTCCCTCAAAATGATTGAGGATTGGTATTCACGAACTAACTTGTCTGCAATCTTTGCCTTAAACCTGAACAACGTTGCAACTGTCTAGACATTGAAAGCGTCAAAACAGACATCTGTGCCACCAGCTCAAATCTTTGTTTTGCTCGCGTGATCCCAGTATAAACTAGCTGTCGGTTGATCCCTGAATGTGCTCTTTGCATTGGTGGTAACAACATTGCGGTATGTGCAAACTCAGACCCCTGAGATTTGTGTATGGTCATGGCGTACACTTTCTCGTGCCTAGGTAGTCTATTCGGGTAGAAGTCCCGAACATGACCTTGCTCATCAACAAACACAGCTTTTAAACTCGCCGATGCTGAACTATTTGATTGATAATTGACTAAAATCCCAATATCACCATTAAATAAATTCAGCTGATAGTCGTTTTGGGTGATCATAATTGGCAAGCCCGCATATTGGCGCTGCGTTAAATCAATTAAACCACTTTGATGCAGTCTCTGCTCAATACGTTGATTTAGTGCGTTTACCCCGTAAGGGCCTTCTTTCACCGCTGCAAGTAACTGGTACTGGCTAAAAGCATGATGCACTGCTTGCACATCTTCGGCATTCAAGATGGGTTTACCTTGAATAAGGCGTAAGTAGTTTTGGTAATGCCCTGCTGCTCTGTCGATTAACGCGTGATAGGCATCATTACTGAAGTCATACAATTCTAAATCTTCAAAGCCATGTTGAATTGTCTGCTGTAAATGCTTCTGATCGTTATTGTTCACCGCTTGTGCCAACTGACCAATACCACTTTGAGCATTAAATCTATGGCTCTGTTGTAAAAATGCAATGTTATCAGAGAGTAAAAAGTGACTCGGCTTTTCGTGCAATTTTGTCGCATTATTAAAACAAATTTGATTAAGTGCGTTTACACAGTTTTGTGAGTAATGGGGCTGCTCGCCCAACTTTAGATGCTCACATAAATCCCCTAGCACATTACCGGTATCGACTGAGGCCAATTGATCTTTGTCACCAAGTAAGACTAGGCGAGCATGAGGTGGCAACGCTTTAACTAATTTGCTTAACAAGGGTAAATCTATCATCGACGCTTCATCGACAATAAGTAGGTCTAAGTGCAGCGGATTGTGCTCGTTATGCCTAAAGTGATGAGTATGTGGCACAACCCCAAGTAAGCGATGAATGGTTTGCGCTTGCTCTGGCAACAAATCAAACAGCTCGTCATCTATCATGCCGCTTTCGATTAACTTTTTCTTCGCGCCTATCATAGATTCAGTTAGGCGAGCAGCAGCTTTACCAGTTGGCGCAACCAGCTTAATACTCAGTGGTGCACTGCGATACAATGACTGTAAAATTGCCAACAACTTAGTGACTGTAGTGGTTTTACCTGTGCCTGGGCCGCCAGTGATCACACAAAAACGATTTAATGCGGCCATCGCACTCGCCACTTTTTGCCAATCGATATCATCTTGATCATCAAAGAAGTGACTGAGTAATTCAGTCAGTGTGTCTAGGTTCAAGGTCACTTTGTTGTTGTTCAACGCTTGGAATGCTTCAGCAAGGCTTGCTTCATAGTCAAAGTAACGGGCTAAATATAAGTTATTATTCAATAACCTCATTGGTTTAGCGTCACCCACAGCAGTGTGTGATGCTAACGCTTTTATCGCAGCTTGTTTGTGTTCAGACCAAGGGGCGGTTAACACATTTTCGCCTTGTAATTTTACTGGTAGCGAAAATGGGTTTTGCCAATCAATCTGCTCTAACTCCAAGCAGCTATGTTGTTGTCTTTGTGCTCTAAGTAGCAGCAAGATTAGATAAAATGCGTCATCAATTTTCGACGCATTGAGTAATGTCGCCAGCGCAATATCGCTGTGCAGCAGTTTTTCTTGCTCGATTAAAAGCCCGATAAAACTTTGATGATCAAAAGGCGCTGTGAATGCGGGTTGAGCAAATAAATCGGTTTGTTCCATTATGCTGCTCCTTGTAAAAATAAGGCATCTAACTGTTCAAGTTCACTGAGAGATAGCTGTTTAAAGAACACCCCTTCTCCGTCGCCCATGGCGCGTAAGAAAACATAATAGACGCCACCTAAATGTTGTTCTGGCTCATAGTTAGGTAAGCGTGCTTTAAGTAAGCGATGTAATGCCACGGTATAAATCATATATTGCAGATGATATTGGTGTGCGTTCATCGCTTGCACTAGGTTATCGCTGGCATAGTCGCTCGGTTCATCGCCTAAATAGTTGGATTTGTAATCAAGAATATAATACTTGCCCTGATGCTCGAAGATTAAATCTATAAAGCCTTTAAGTAGCCCTTTGACATTATCAAATTTAAGGCTACTTGGATGCTGGGTGATGTTTGAGACAATATTATTCAGCGTCACTTGATCTAATGGCGCAAGAGGTAAATTAAACTCCATCTCCACTAAACGCTGCGCAGGCGTTATGTCTTTAAGCGCTAAATTATTATTAAGTTTACATGCGAGACACGCTGACATCCAATGCTTGACTGGCGCTTGCCATTTCTCTTCAAAACCGAATTTATCTAGCGTCTGTTTTACTGCTTCTTCTAGTGTCAGGTTCGGTGCTTGCGGCGTTTCTGGCTCGCCAAAATCAATTAATTCAAAAATTTCGTGTAAACAGCTACCTGCTTTTGCCCCTTTTGGAAAGGTGTAAGCATTTAGGGTTTCTTGGCTTTCTGCCAATGGCAGGTCAAGCAAGTGGTTTTCATCTATTGCCCCTAATGGTCTGTCATCATGATCTTGATGATAAGTTAACTGGCTAAAGCTGGTTGCTCGCCAATCTCGTTCTATATTCGCTGACACCGCTTTTACAGCGCAATCAATCGTCTGCGCTTGTTGAGCTGGTATGTAACTTTCGCTTGGCAAACCATTAATATCAAAATAAGCGACCTGTAAATTCGCATCACTTGTACAAAGTGCGTCAAGTCGCGCGTGCCACTGTTCTGCAGAGGTCATAATATCTGGAGCAAAAAGCACGTAGCCTAGGGCTGTGCGAGTAATACCAGGCTTTTTACTTCGCCCTTCGGCTAAGTTATACATGCCTACATCACAGTGGTGTACAGCGCGTGTCAATGCCACATACAACAGACGAATATCTTCAGCTAAACGCTCTTTTTCAGCCAGTTGCATGCCGTCATCGGATTTAGATAAGTCATACACGAGTGCGTCGTCTTTGTGAAAGATCGCTTCGCTCGCTTCACGATAGCCGCTGGCAAACGGTAGATACACTATTGGATATTCCAATCCTTTTGAAGCGTGCATGGTGATGATTTTAACTAGGTTCTCGTCGCTTTCTAAGCGAACCTGTGCGGTATCGCTTAACGACTCGGTATATTGTTTTTCATACCAACGCAAAACCCGCTGTGTGCCTTCGAGTTCAATTTGCTTATGTTGTAAGAGCTCTGCAAGGTGGCGATAATCCGTCAACCAACGCTCTACATGATGGCCTTTTTGTTGCCAAAGTAACGGTAGGTTATTCTCAACCAACAACTGCTCAAGCATGGCCATCACGCCCTTTTTGTACCACAAAGCTTTTAGCTTAGAAAATTGTAACAAGTATTCCTGCCAAGTTTTATGCGCTACATTATTTTGAGCTGCTTGAAGGCTGTCCGTCTCGTTTTGCAATGCAAAAATTTGCTGGTAATTGAGGCCAAATAAATCACTGGCCAAAACACCTCTTAAAAGAGCTTCGTCATATGGGCCATGTAGCACCATCAAAAATTGCATCAGGGCTTGGCTGACTGGCTGTTGGAAAACACTTTCTCTGGCAAGATACACGCTGTCGATGCCTTTATTGGTAAGAGCACGTTTTATCAAAGCCGCTTCATTTCTGTCTCGTACTAAGAAGCAAATATCTCCTGCCGCCACAGGTGTGCCTGCGATTGTAGCAGCCCCCTGCTGCGCTTGATTCAAAAGCGTTGCAGTTTTACCCGCATAAAGCTCTGCCAACGCTGGATGCGCCACGCCCTTACTGGTGACCTCAGAGGCATCTTTTAAAACGCTAAAACACAATGGTGCTGCAGGCTCATTGCTTAGCTCAAAGCCTTCGCCAGGCTTTTTGCCATTTGCAGCCACGGCTTCAAACGGAATGTATTTGTTATAGATAAAGCTATTTTCATTTTGTTTGAAAATACTGTTAACCGCATCGACCACGCCTTTTGCTGAGCGGAAGTTAGTAGCAAGGGTATACTGATGTGTTTCTTGCACCTGCTTTTTGGCATGAATATAGGTGAAAATATCTGCCCCCCTAAACCCATAAATCGCTTGCTTTGGATCGCCTATCATGGTCAAAGTAGTCGTTTCACGCGTGCCGTAAATCGATTGAAAAATACCATATTGAATGGGATCGGTATCTTGGAATTCATCGATCATCGCCATTGGGAAAAGCGTGGCAATCTTTTCTGCTAAAACCTCGCCTTGTTCAGCAGTGAGTGCAGCATGCAACTGAGTAAGCAAATCATCAGGCGTTAAAACACCCTGCTTTCGTTTTTGTTTTTCTAATAAGGATGCAACTTGCTTCGCCGCTTGTTGCACTATGGCCAACGGTAACCCTTCTTGTAACTTTTGGTGTAGTGCAAACATCTCAGAAAACGATTTAAGCAAGGGATGCGACATCGGCGCTTGCCCTTTCTTGTAATACTGACTGTCTGACAGCGTTTCTTCACTCCACAAGTTGAATGAGTGCTTCGCAGAGCCAAATTCAAAATACCAATTATCAGATTGGCAATAGTCAATCAAAGCTGCAATATTGGCTACTCTCCCAGGCGCTTTATTTTTCGCAAGGCCCGAATTATCTAACGCGGTAAAGAAGTCGCTTGCTAACAACGCACTTTTAAATGTCTGTGCTTGTTGCTGGTATTGCACTTTAGTAGCCAGTACATCATCTAAGTCATAACTCGGTGTGATGGTGATATTGCCCTTACTCAGCAGTTTACTCACTTTACTATTGAGAGATTGCGGGTTTGGCACATGCTCTAAAATAGTCTGAGTGGTATCGGTATCGAGCGGGTAAATAAAACTGCGCCAGTAGTCTTTCACTGCTTGATCGATTAAATCAGCACTGTCGAGGACAAACGTTTGGTTAAAACCCATATTCGACTCAAACGCATGCTGCTTCAGCATTTTCTGGCAGAAACCGTGAATGGTGTAAATCGCGGCTTCATCCATCGACTTGGCCGCAGCATCGAGTAACGTAAAAGCCTGCTTTTTGTCTCTGACGTCTTTTAACACTCGCAGAATAAGGTCATCTTTTGATTCTTTGCCAAGTAGCACATCCCGCGCTTCGACAATGCGTTTTCTTACTCGATCTCTGATCTCAGCGGTTGCCGCATCGGTGAAGGTCACCACTAAAATTTGCTCAACGTTTAATGGCGTGCTTTCTTGCTCAGGTACGGTCAAACCCAGTAAACAACGTAAATACAAACCTGTAATGGTATAAGTTTTACCCGTCCCCGCACTGGCTTCAATTAGGTTTTGCCCAACCAAAGGCATGACTGTTGGATCAAGCATTTGCATATTTTTCTTCCTTCGCAAGGTCAATCAGTTTGCCAAATAACGATTTACTTAAGCTGACAAATTCAGCTTCAAAATCAAATAGATTTTTAAAATCGAGCGCCACGTAAGGGTTTTCGCTGTCGCCCATGCCGATATATTGGCCACCGTTAAATTTATTGGCCGCTTTATTGATGTCTTCAGTGAGCGCATATTCATAACTAGATGAAACAAAGAAAGGTTGCGGACTGCTCATAAGCGAAATGTAAAAATTGACCCATTTCTGTAGCTCGATTTTTGCCTCTTCTGCCTCTAACGGCGCAAAGCTAACTTGCTCGTCTAAACCATAAACAGAAGTCGTGACCGATTGGCCCATACAATTCGCTGCGCAGTGGTAAATAAAAGCTCTTAGTTTATCTTTGGCTTTAATACTCGCTGGGCGATAAAAGATTTGTTGCGACGTAAAGAGTTTATCGAGCCATCCTTGTAGTTTTATTGCGCCGCAGTCGATATCAATTTCAACTGGCTCTGAAGGAGATGTAAGTGTTGTTTTTAAACGCTCAGCTAGGGGGGTGATCCTTTGCTGTAATTGACCAAGTTGCACTTTACCCACTTCGGCTTGCGGCAAGTCGCCTCGTTGTAAAAGTTGCTCAGGCACTTTTTCTGAATCATTCAGAGAGTCTGTTAGTAACTCATCAAGATATTGATAGCGAGACAAAGCATCGAGAGCAAATGGTTCATCGTCGTCAATCACTTCTTCCGCATTGTATAAACGCACACCCACACGTTGCTGATAAAACGCTGCTTGTGGGTTTAAAACAGCTCGGATTAACTGATTAATATCTACTTCATGATCTGTTGTATCAAACGGATTTGGCAGGCCTTCGTTAAAACTTTCGTTGTCTTTATTGCTAGGCTGCTCTTTAGCAGCCTTTGAAATCAACCAAGTGGGGTTAAAGCTTTGTTGATCGCTCTCAATATAATTTAACGTAGAAAACGGCTGCAGTGTGGCTTGGTTTAGTAGATATGCTGAAGGCTTACTCGCATTGCCTTCGATATAAAAACAGCGGTCAATGTAGTCAATAAGTTCGCTGACCAAAATTGACGGTACTTGCGGCTCGTTGTTGTAGCATGAGCGCCCCACGTAACTGAGTAAGAGTTGTTGTCGAGCACTCAATAATGCTTCTAAAAATAGATACCTGTCATCGAGTTTACGTGAACGGTCACCTTTTTTACGCTGACTTTGCGATACAAGGTCAAAGCCTATCGGCTGAACACTTCGCGGATAGTCACCGTCGTTCAAGCCAAGTAGACAAACGACTTTGAACGGCACAGCACGCATTGGCATTAGTGTACAGAAGTTAACAGCGCCCACAAGAAAACGTTGCCCGACCCCTTTCTGTGCGACCCCTTGTTTGACCCAATAACTGATGATTTCGGGGCTTACCGCTTCAAGCATATCTTTATTGTCAAAGTGGGTCTGTAAAGTTTCAATCACTTTATTGAGCACTTGCAGATCCCAGCTTTGATCTGAATCTGGGTGATAAAAAGTCTTTATCAGTGATTTGAGCTGTTCGGCTTTGATATCAAGTGGGTTATGTTCACTCAAAATATTTTTGTGACTTATTAAATCATCAATAAAGTGAATCAGTTTACTGAGCGACTCAGTGGCCATGCCCTCAACTTGATCGCTTGGGAAAATGCCTTCAAATTCTAAAGACTCATCGCTCATAGCAATGCCAAGCAATAAACGATTTAAGCCCTGTTGCCAGGTATTAAGCTGCATTTTTGGCAGTTCATGCTCGGCCTTATGCTCTGCGTTAATACCCCAGCGTACCCCTACTTCTTCAAGCCAAAATCTGAACTGCTCGAATTCATCTTCACTACACTGATATTGTTTCGCAATTGGCTCAACAGCAAATAAATCTAAGATATCTGATACGCCAAAGCGGCTAAAAGGTAAGTCAACCAAAGACAAAAATGAATTGATCACAGGCTTTTCTTGATCAATGGCCAAGTCAGCCAAAGAGTAAGGTATATAGCGCTCTGCAGTTGCCCCGCCAAATACTGCCTCAATATAAGGACTGTATTTAGCTACATCTGGCATCATAACAATAAAGTCTTTCGGCGTAAGGCTTGGATCTTCGTGCATCAAAGCTAATATATGGTCGTGTAAGCGTTCAATTTCACGAAGTGGAGTATGGCTGTCTTGAAACACAATAGAGTTATCATCTTCTTCGATGGATAATTGACCCTCTTGGTTTATAAACCACTGTGTGTTTTCGACTAGGGTTTCGCCTTTAAACGATAAATCGAAAATTTCTTTTTGTACTTTGCCCAATAAGTTATCGCTAAAGTCTTCGACAAAACCGTCTATCCATGAGGCGTCAAGTTGCAGGAGCTGTTCAAAGTAATCACGGCCTAACTTACCCCATGCCGATAGAAGAGGATTACCGATTTGGAAATATTCCCCTGATTGCGCTTCGAGCTCTGGATATTTTACAAATTTAGCAGCAATTTTAGCCTGTGTTTTTTCATCAACCACATCGCCCCAATAGTGTTCACTCGGATTGAACAAGAATAGCAACACATTGGTTTTCTGAGCTAGCGCTTGGAAAATCTCAAGCTGGCTACTTGGAATGGCTGACAGACCAAATAAGCTTATTCTCTGGGGTAACCGCTCTGCAGAGGCATCAGTTAAGGCTTCGAGTAACATGCCATGCATGTTGGCTCGGTGATAAGGACTTTGTCCTAAGTCTTCAGTTAATAAAACAAGCTTTCGCCATAAGTCAGGCTGCCAAGGCGCAATAGAAACATCCACATCTGGCAACTCGTCCATGCCCGACTCCCAAGTGTCTAACCATTCAGGACGATACATTAAATATTGATCAAACACGTCGGCAATTTTTTCACACAAAGCAAAACGCTTTTTGCCAGCTTCATCATCTTCTAAATAACGTTTAAGAGGCTCATACACAGATAATCCGAGTTGCTCAGGCAACAACGTCATCAGCTTCCAAGTTAAGTTAGCTTTGTTAAAAGGCGACTCTTTTGGTACTTGCGGTAGAAAGGTCTGATATAGCTGCCAAATAAAACTTGAAGGCAATGGAAAATCGAGTTGCGCAGCCAAACCTGAATGTTGGCTCACCCCCAGCTTTAACCATTGCGACATACCAGGTGACTGAACAAGAATAATTTCTTTACTAAAAATACTGTCTAAAGGCGCGGTGTCTAATACTTTATGGAGTTGCGCTTGCAACGCCTCCATGCGATTTGACTGAATGATATGTAACATGATGACAAGCCTCTGCGTTCCAGTGCATGTTGAATACAAGGTAAATATAACACAGGGCTGAGTGTAATTTATTTATGAAAAACAATATAGTGACAGGGATCTAGTAAACAATATTTATCTAGAAAAAATTAAACCCCATAACAAGTTATGGGGTTTAATCATTAAAAAACTCATGCGAATTTAGTCTTTAAAATAAGTCTATATCGTTACTTTCATCACTATTTTTTTCATCAATCAGTTGATCGTCTATTAGTTGCTCAAAGAAACACAACTTATCTCGGCCATTTTCTTTTGCGTAATAAAGCGCTTTATCAGCTTGTTCTAAAACCGTTATAGGAAAGTCATAAGGGCTGATCCTGGACATACCTATACTCACCGTCATGGTTTTAACAAATGGGAAATGAGTTTGTCTGATTAGCTCCATAAACTGATCAATTTTAGCTTTCATTGCATCAAAGTCACATGGCTCAAAGACTAAAACAAACTCTTCACCACCGAAACGGAATATCAAATCACTGGAGCGAAAGTATTGACGCATTTTTTGCGCTAGCAATAATAAAACTTCATCACCACATACATGGCCATAGTTGTCATTAACTTTTTTGAAATGATCAATATCTACCATGGCAAGCCATGAAGTCGCACCTAAAGTGCGTTTTCGATTTTCATTTGGAAAGCTTGACTTGTGATGGTCTATTAATTGTTTTTCTAACAGCTGCTTTAGCTTCTTTTCAAACGTTTGTCGGTTGAGAAGGCCAGTTAACTTATCTCGTTCATTTTCGTGCAAGATACTTAAATAATTTTCAAAAATACGGCAAAAAGCATTCAATAAGACCTGATCTGAGCTGCTTAACCCCTTACTCACAATTGCAAGTGCGCCAATTGGTTTCTCTTGCAACGTAATAGGCAACCAGCGTCGCTCTGTACCATCCGCAGATTGAACAGTTATGATACATGCAGATTGTAAACAAGAAACCAGCTCTGACGGCGGCTCTTGAACTACGTCTCTGTCTTCCCAAAGAAAGTCATCATGTGGTAGTACTTTTAAACATAAACTGCGTTCAATTACCAACTTCCCCTGAACTTGCAAATCTTTATAAATACCAACTTCTTCACATCCAATAAACTCTTGAATAGTAGAAATCAAACTATATTCAAGAGAATCTACATCTCTAGTTTTAGTTATTTTTATGACTGAGTTAAGTAGCTCTTCTTGCATAATACTTCCAATCGATCATCGACTAGTACGAAACAACCTAAATATGTCAATTAGTTAGCAAGTATTCGCTCAACGACATTTAAGTTAATTTAAAGGATTGAAGTTATTCTAATCGAAAGCCATTAAGATAGGAATAAAGAATTTAACACATTGTACCAATGTAAGGGAATAAAACAGAACTTAAATAGAACAGAAATGGCGGAGAGGGAGGGATTCGAACCCTCGATAGGGGTTAGCCTATACACGAGTTCCAGTCGTGCGCCTTCAGCCACTCAGCCACCTCTCCACTGCGCCTTAGCGCGAAGCTATACTAAGTAAAGCACCACACTTAAGCAAGCTTTTTTGCCAATATGCTAATCTAACTGCTTAACATATCGGCAAATTTGATTACTTCTTCAAGTTAGAAGAGAAATCTAACATACGATTTAGTGAGCGTAGTGCTCCTTCACGTAAGTCCATATCAACAAATACTTCTTTACCTTCTGGGCTAACAAGTGCTTCTTCGATTGCTTTAAGGCCGTTCATCGCCATCCAAGGACAGTGAGCACAGCTTTTACACGTTGCACCTTCACCAGCTGTTGGCGCTTCAAAGAACTCTTTCTCTGGGCATAGCTGCTGCATTTTGTAGAAAATACCGCGATCAGTTGCAACGATGAACTTTTGATTACCCATCTCTTGTGCTGCTTTAATTAGCTGGCTTGTTGAGCCTACAGCATCAGCAAGGTCTACGATTTCAGCTGGTGATTCAGGATGAACTAACACAGCCGCATCTGGATGAAGCGCCTTCATATCTTTTAGCGCTTTCGTTTTAAACTCATCGTGAACGATGCATGCGCCATTCCACATGATCATATCAGCGCCAGTTTTCTTCTGAATGTAAGAACCTAGATGCTTATCAGGACCCCAAATGATTTTTTCACCCTCAGAGTCTAGGTGTTCAACAATTTCTAAAGCACAAGATGACGTTACAATCCAATCTGCACGGGCTTTTACTGCCGTAGACGTATTCGCGTAAACCACAACTTTTCGATCAGGGTGTTGATCACAAAACTTGGAGAACTCATCAATTGGACAGCCCACATCGAGTGAACAAGTTGCTGCAAGTGTTGGCATAACAACGGTTTTGTTCGGCGTTAATATCTTCGCCGTTTCACCCATGAAACGAACACCCGCTACGATGATGATGTCTTTATCTTCTTGGTTTGCACCAAAACGCGCCATCTCTAAAGAATCAGCAACACAGCCGCCTGTTTCTTCAGCTAATGCTTGGATCTCAGGATCAGTATAATAATGCGGAAACAAGGCAATGTTATGAACACACACACATCAAATAATAAGCAACAAGATCTGCAACTCTTAGACTCAAAAAATCATGCTGATTCAACCTCTAGTACGTACAATAAAATACCAAGCAATTGGAAA
>NZ_JBECOS010000020.1:0-109147 GCF_040104455.1 Pseudoalteromonas sp. BZB3
GCAATATAGGTAAATATTCTCCACCCAATAACCACTCCCATTCAGATAACAGAGTGTCTCGTTCAAGGTGCGAGAAATTTACCGTTAAGTCATTTAATGTCATCTGCACTTCCTAGAAAGCTAACGCTTGCCGTAAACGGCACAAAATAGCAGGCTAAAATTGGCGACGAAGGAGCACAAGCCTGCTGTTTTGTGTCCTTGGTTTAACGGCCTTGTTAGTTACGATGCCTTTTGAGCATCTGATTTTATTGAAGAAATAAAACCGAAAAGACAAACTATGCTTACTAAACTTAAACAAATAATAGATAACTGATTTAGCTGTAAGTTACCAAAAATAAATAAATCGCTTACTAAAAGTGCAGTACTTGATGTGAAACCAGCTAGAAAACCTGATTTGTGCTTTTTAAGATTCACCTTATCTCCTTACTGGATGAATTTCATTAGTAACTAACGCCTCATTCAGAGGCAACAAAATAGCTGGTTAAAATTAGCGAGGCACGAGCAAAAACCAGCTGTTTTTTGTCCTGCTGCAATGACTTGTTAGGTGCGTTTTATTTACTCAATATGAAACATGCCGCGGCATTGTCATATACTGCGCCATATTCTTTGAAAGTTTTGTACGGAATATATAGGCTAGAATATAAATATATTATCAAAGCGATTAATAGGCTAAAAGTGGTTAAAACTCTTTTTCTCTTTTTAACACGCTCTCTTACCTTCTTATCCTTAAAATCATCATTAGTCATGTTTCTAATGAAAATTGCTAAAGCAGTTATCAAAGCTGAAAAGGCTACAAAAAACCAAAAGGCAGGAGCAAAGTGCACCACTCCATAACCTGAAACCCCTAATCCAATCCCAGATGTAGCAAACAAAAAAGTGTAAAACGCTCCAGTCATAAACATTGGAATAAAACCTAAACCCGCTTTCCCAATCTTTGTTAACAATGAATTTTTACCAACCATATGAAAGTTATACGCAAAAATGAGGAAAATTGGAGGTAACACAACAAGAAAACGTTCTACCCATACATCTTGAAGGTCTAAAATACTCTTTAACTGATCACAAACCGATTTAGAAACATCAGAAATTTTCTCAATAATCCCAGTACCTGCAATTTCATAACCTAAAAGGCTACTAATGCCAACAACAATAACAAGAGATGAATAAAATATTACTGCTTTATATTTACCGTACCACTCAGAAAGAGAGAATGACTTTTCATTAGTTGAAACAGCTGACATTGATAACCTTATTTAATTTATTATTTTTGACAAAAACATAATGAATGTGTAGTGACTGAGCACCTAACGCTTGCCGTAAACGGCACAAAATAGCAGGCTAAAATTTGCGACGAAGGAGCACAGCCTGCTGTTTTGTGTCCTTTGTTTAACGGCCTTGTTAGCTTTCGCTTACACCAACTTGTTGTGCCACTTGACCTGTTAGGGAAAAATGAACCTCAATATCAGTTGGTTCAATATTTTCAATTTTATACTCACCACCCAACAGCCAAGGTTTTGTTAAGCTATAAATTTGGTTGTGTGATAATGATTTACCTGACTCTATTAAATCACCTACCATTTGAACTGCAAAGTATTCTATAACGAACTCTTTATCAGCTAACAACTCATTGAAGTCTTCAGGTGTGTCAGCTACTTGTGAGAACTCACCGCCTCCTGAATCAAGCCACCAAACTTGGCCATTATTTACATTTTGAACAAATGCATCACCGGAAGCTGAAAGCAATATAGGTAAATATTCTCCACCCAATAACCACTCCCATTCAGATAACAGAGTGTCTCGTTCAAGGTGCGAGAAATTTACCGTTAAGTCATTTAATGTCATCTGCACTTCCTAGAAAGCTAACGCCGTTGTAACCGGCAAAAAATTGTTGGCTAAAATGTGTAGCGTAGCGTAACAGCCAACAGTTTTTTGTCCGCGTTGACGACCTTGTTATGCGTTGACACTCAAAATTCAAAGCGCTTGCGCCTGCACTAATAAGCCAAACTTAAAATTAAAAAACACCCACCAAACCAAAAATTGCAAAGAAGCGTTCGACTGGTGAATGACATTTCTGGTCACAGCTTAAATTGAAAAACGAAAAGCCAAGACCAACTTAAAACTTGATTACGCCACTGTACCGAAAAGCTGATTTGAAGAAAAGACTTGAAGCAAAAACCATTTTAAAGACAGCGATTTAAAGTGACGCATAACGCTGCCGTAAACGGCACAAAATAGCAGGCTAAAATTGGCGACGAAGGAGCACAAGCCTGCTGTTTTGTGTCCATGGTTTAACGGCCTTGTTAGCTTTACAAAAAGCTGAGTGTGTACAAGATAACCCAACCTGTAAAAGCTATAAAGAATAAGCCTTTAACTATTTTTAACTTTCTAGCCTTTTCTGTATACGCAGCCCTAAAAAGAAAACCTGATGGTACTGCTGCACCAAAATAATAAACTCCCGGAGCAAGCAAAACACCTGACTTACTCGATGCGTAAGTAATAAAACACAGAGCTAGAAAAGCGCCTATAAAGAACATACCTTTCGATGTTTCTAGAAATTCAATTGAAGTATCAAAAAAATCACTTAAATATTTTGTCATTGTGTAATCCTTCACAAATATACAGAGTAAAGCTAACGCCCGATTAACGGGTAAAAAATTGTGGGCTAAAATTGAGCGAAGCGAATAGCCCGCAAGTTTTTTATCCCTGTTTAATTGCTTGTTAGGTTACCGTTCCTGAAAACTATCCCCTTACTTGATTGTTGCCAGCCATCAATCTCAGGGTGATTGATTAAGTAACCATGAAACCCAAAAATAGAATACTTTTTCCGGATACGCTCTGCCCAAAATATGCCAATTAACGCACCGATAAAACTTGAACCATAAATGATGTTTATGGCTGTATCGTAATCTGCGTAACCCAAAGAAAATGCCGAGGTTAAGGCAAATAACACTGTAGGTACTAATACTATTTGTAAATAGAGGCAGATAAAGATGCCATACCCAAGCAATGTTATAAATAGTTCAAATGGAAAGGCCAAAATACTTCTAATTATCTTGAACAATTCACCACCCCTTTTGGTAACCTAACGCCTTACTAATGGGCGCAAAAATGCTTGGCTAAAATTAGCGACGAAGGAGCACAAGCCAAGCGTTTTGCGTCCTTTTGAGTAACTTGTTATACGTTTTTACTCTAGTCTTCCTTCAGGGCACCAGACAGCCATGCCACCTCCAGGGCAAGCAACAACTAACCAAGTATCAGAGTTTTCTCCATGACTAGTTAACCCGGCTTGCCACGGCTCGTAATCCTGATCTTCTCCGTTCATATAAAGAAGCTTTCCACTTTCAAAATACACAACCAAATGGGGATGATGAGATAATATTTGTATTTCCTTTACTTCTTCGCCCCTCAATTGATGAAGTTTGATTTCTTCTTGCTCTTGGGTCAGTTCTTCACATTCAACGGGAAATTCTTCTGGTAAAGAATCAAAGATATCCCATTCGGATGATAAGTTGATATAAGCCTCTTGAGCTATGTCTTTTGGGCCATCCAGTAATAGCTGTGGAGTGAAAAACCTCAAGCCATTAACAGAGCTTCCTTTCATCAATCTGTTCATTACAGATTCGGCAAATTTTCTATCAGATTCGTCCATAGTCTCGAAACGTATAACGCTTAGCTAACAGGCAAAATTGAATGAGCTATAATCGAGCGAAGCGACGAGCTTATTTAATTTTGTCCTAGTTTAGCGCCTTGTTGTGCGTTTACACTTTGCTTTTAAAGCGCTTGCGCCTGCACCAGCGAGCTAAACTTTTATTTACAAAAACACTCACCAAACTCAAAATTGCAAAGAAGCGCTCGACTGGTGAATGACATTTCTGATCACAGCTTAAATTGAAAACGAAAAGCTAGACCAACTTAAAACTTGATTACGCCACTGTACCTAAAAGCTGATTTGAAGAAAAGATTTGATGTAAACACAGCTTTTAAGTCACTGACTTGAAATGACGCACAACGCTTGCCTAACCGGCGCAAAATAGCAGGCTATAATTAGCGACGAAGGAGCGCAAGCCTGCTGTTTTGCGTCCTTGGTTTAGGCACTTGTTAGGTGTTTTCTTCGTAAATATCTATTACATGACAAGCTTGAAAAGTGACAAGTTGTCCGCACTGCACACAATCACTGCCAGCAGGATCATTATCTAATTTGCCCTTATAGTAATTAGGGTAAACGCCTATAATTTCTACCCACATACGTTCAACCGAAACTTCGTCAGAACCTATGTTCTCTTCCATGCTGAAAATTAGCTTTACCAAATCGCCTACTTTAAGAGATTCCCTGTCTTCTTTTTCAGGAATCCAGAATGTGTCTGGATATTCCTTATTTAATTCTTCTCCATTATCCAATTGATAATGATCTCTTTCATAGGTTGGCAGAGTCATCAAAAACCTCGAAACACCTAACGCCTCGCTTAACCGGCGCAAAATAGCAGGCTAAAATTAGCGACGAAGGAGCGCAAGCCTGCTGTTTTGCGTCCTTTGGTTAAAGCGTTTGTTATATAACAAACTACTTACTCATAGCACTCTTAACTCTAATTAAAATAAATAAGCAACTTCCAGAAATTAAAAAGTGCGCCCAATAATCAACAATAGAGAATGAATCACTCGGTACAACAACCATGTAGAGGTCGTCCGATTTAGCTACTTCTGTTAATACTACCTCGTACAGATAAGTATCATAAACAAATAGAGCTATGCCCGAAAAAATCAGAACGATGCTGATTATAAATAAGGCTTTAAACATTTCTCACAACTCCAATTGTTATATAACGCCGTTGTAACCGGCTAATAATAGTTGGCTAAAATTTGTGAGGCACGAACAAAGCCAACTGTTATTTGTCCGCGTTTACAACTTTGTTAGTGCTTTTTTTGCAAATATTGGCTACTGACTCTTTTAGCCCATCATTAAACTTATATTTGCCTAGTTTTGTATTATTTACCAATAATAGTTTTAGCTTTTCAAGCAAAGTCTCAGGTGTTTCTTTACTGAGGCAATTGGAATACTTACTGTTACTTTTCGATGCGTCTAAATAGCCTAATAGATAAGAAGAACAATGGCGTTTATAGCGAGCAAATTTTGCTAAATCTGATGTACATTCACTTACAAACTCTTCAAACGAGATCGGCTGATAGCTTTTCACGTTGAAAGAAACAGCAAAAATGACAAAAGGTAGTATTAGTTTCACAAAACTCTCGAAAGCACTAACGCCGTTGTAACCGGCAAAAAATTGTTGGCTAAAATGTGAAGCGGAGCGTAGCAGCCAACAGTTTTTTGTCCGCGTTGACGACCTTGTTATGCGTTGACGCACCGCTTTTGAAGCGCTTGCGCCTGCACCAATAAACCAAACTAAAAATTAAAAACACCCACCAAACCCGAAATTGCAAAGAAGCGTTCGACAGGTGAATGACCTTTCTGGTCACAGCTTAAATTGAAAAACGAAAAGCCAAGACCAACTTAACATTTGATGACGCCACTGTACCTAAATGCTGATTTGAAGAAAAGACTTGAAGCAAAAAAACCTTTTAAAGACAGCGATTTAAAGTGACGCATAACGCTCGATTAACGGGTTAAAAATAGTGGGCTAAAATCGAGCGAAGCGAAGAGCCCGCTGTTTTTAATCCCTGTTTAATTGCTTGTTATATGCTATTTAAAATCAAAACTAGGCCTTTTGTTACCGCAACAAATATAGATATACCAATGATAATTTTCGGTAACTTTGGGTAATTAACTATCATGTATTTCAGAGCTGGAGATTTATCAACTGTTCCGAGTTTACCGCTAAAATGTAAAGCACACATGACGCAAATGAAAATCACCAATAATGTATTGTATGGTTCAGGCAACATCTATCCTATCCATAGCTTATAACGCCTCAGTTAAAAGGCAAAATTTGGTTGGCTATAATGTGAAGCGGAGCGAAACCAGCCAACTGGATTTTGTCCGCTTTTAAACTGTTTGTTATACATCGACAACTTCACAATCCCAGTTTTCTATACTTGATTTGAGCTCTGAAATGAAAATTAAAACAAAAGCCAACACACCAAATGCAATACATAGCCAAATAGGAAGTATTCTTTGAGCAATACCAATTCCTGCTAAAGCGCCCAGAATTATAGGGGGTATCCAGTAATAGATTGGCTTTTTGGGTGGTTTTATATATTTAAGTTTATAAAGTTTTACTAGTACGCCTTCTTTGTTCAAAGAGCACTCATTACGACCCTTAATTAAGTCTTTACTCTCGAAGGTAATCTCATATTCAACACCGTCGACCATGAATTTATGGTTAGATTTCAATTTATAATTCTGGCTTTCAGAAACTAGTTTTCCATTAACAGAGACAAACTCTTTTCCAGAGAAAGGACTACACTGATAAATGATTTCATTTGAGTCAACTTGAAAAATGAAAGTAGCCCCCTCTTTAAATGAAACTTCCACAAATTCATTGATTTTCATCCAGACATCCTTTAGATGTATAACGCCCGATTAACGGGTAAAAAATTGTGGGCTAAAATTGAGCGAAGCGAATAGCCCGCAAGTTTTTTATCCCTGTTTAATTGCTTGTTATGCGTTGACACACCACTTTCAAAGCGCTTGCGCCTGCACCAATAAGCCAAACTTAAAATTTAAAAACACTCACCAAACTCAAAATTGCAAAGAAGCGTTAGACTGGTGAATGACCTTTCTGGTCACAGCTTAAATTGAAAAACGAAAAGCCAAGACCAACTTAAAATTTGATTACGCCACTGTACCTAAAAGCTGACCTTAAGGAAAGGCTTGAAGTAAAAACCGTTTTAAAGACAGCAATTTAAAGTGACGCATAACGCTTAGCTAACAGGCAAAATTAAATAAGCTAAAATCGAGCGAAGCGACGAGCTTATTTAATTTTGTCCTAGTTTAGCGCCTTGTTATGTTCTTTACGCACAAGAAATACGCCCATGCGATTAATATGATTTGCAATGGTGCTCGTATCAACAAATAAACAGCTCCCCATTGATGACCACCTAGCCCAACACTATTTAAGGCAGCGTATACATTTGCAGGAAAAAACAATACAAAAATGAGAATACCAAGTTTTGCTGCAATGCGTTGGAATTTAGGCATGAAAAGAGCAATGCCAACCATTAATTCGAGGGCACCTGTAAAATAGATTAATGAAACTTTGAAAGGCACCCAGGAAGGAAGCATTTCAACCATTCCATCTGTTCTTACGATGTGACCTATAAAGAAAAAAATAAATGCCATCCCTAAACCCCAACAAGCATACTTGTTAATATCAACAGATACCTTCATGAATTTAGAGTAAGCAAAGGCCATACCCAGCGGAGAAGAAAGAATTAAAAGAATTATTATTGGTGTTACCATGGTTCCATCCTAAGAACATAACGCTTGCCTAACCGGCGAAAAATAGCAGGCTAAAATTAGCGACGAAGGAGCGCAAGCCTGCTGTTTTGCGTCCTTTGGTTTAGGCACTTGTTAGGTTACTGTTTACCTATACGCTTGATTATTAATAATGTTAAAAGCATAGCTGAAGTTAAACCAACTAAAAATGGTTCATAGTTACCTTCTGGATCTTTGAACCACATCCCAGCTATGAATATTGATATAGCCAAAAACATAAACTCTACAACCCAAAGAGATTTTTCTATAGGAGATTTGATAGTGTTTTCTTTCAAATCTAACACTTTGGCGTTGAGGTTATTTTGAAATATAGCTAAATTATTGGCCATTTCAGCTTCAACATCAGGAAGCATTCTTTCGAATAACTTCGGATTCCCTGCCACTTCAGTGCTTTTTTCTAACTTGGCTATGCTTTCAACTTTAAACTGTTTCTGTGCGTCCTGAGCAAGTTTTGAAATATCATTTTCTAACGAAGAATCATACTTAAGATTTAGCGTATCGATATATGAAAGGATCTCTGAATATATTTTTGTAGTGAATTCAGCAATCATATTCATGGTTTGTTTGATTGTGTTTCCCGAACGGAGCATACCATCAGCGGCATGCTTTCTTAGCATTAACTCAAATTGTTCATCTAACGAGGAAGTTGAATCAATTAAAATCAACCTAATCTTTTCCTCAAAGTTTTTCTTAAAGTCGAAATTCATACTGAATCCATTCAAAGTAACCTAACGCTTAGCTAACAGGAAAATTGAATAAGCTAAAATCGAGCGAAGCGACGAGCTTATTTAATTTTGTCCTAGTTTAGCGCCTTGTTGTGCGTTGACACACCGCTTTCAAAGCGCTTGCGCCTGCACCAGCGAGCTAAACTTTTATTTATAAAAACAATCACCAAGTTCATAATTGCAAAGAAGCGTTCGACTGATGAATGACCTTTCTGGTCACGGCTTAAATTGAAAAACGAAAAGCCAAGACTAACTTAAAACTTGATTACGCCACTGTACCTAAAAGCTGATTTGAAGAAAAGATTTGATGTAAACACAGCTTTTAAGTCACTGACTTGAAATGACGCACAACGCCTCGCTTAACCGGCGCAAAATAGCAGGCTAAAATTAGCGACGAAGGAGCGCAAGCCTGCTGTTTTGCGTCCTTTGGTTAAAGCGTTTGTTATATAACAAACTACTTACTCATAGCACTCTTAACTCTAATTAAAATAAATAAGCAACTTCCAGAAATTAAAAAGTGCGCCCAATAATCAACAATAGAGAATGAATCACTCGGTACAACAACCATGTAGAGGTCGTCCGATTTAGCTACTTCTGTTAATACTACCTCGTACAGATAAGTATCATAAACAAATAGAGCTATGCCCGAAAAAATCAGAACGATGCTGATTATAAATAAGGCTTTAAACATTTCTCACAACTCCAATTGTTATATAACGCCGTTGTAACCGGCAAAAAATTGTTGGCTAAAATGTGAAGCGAAGCGTAACAGCCAACTGTTTTTTGTCCGCGTTGACGACCTTGTTATGCGTTGACACACAAATTTAGAAGCGCTTGCGCCTGCACTAATAAGCCAAACTTAAAATTAAAAAACACCCACCAAACTCAAAATTGCAAAGAAGCGTTCGACTGGTGAATGACCTTTCTGGTCACCGCTTAAATTGAAAAACGAAAAGCCAAGACCTACTAAAAACTTAATTACGCCACTGTACCTAAAAGCTGATTTGAAGAAAAGGCTTGAACTAAAAACCGTTTTAAAGACATCGATTTAAAGTGACGCATAACGCCTTAATAAACGGCGAAAAATAGCAGGCTAAACTAAGCGAAGAATGAGCGCAAGCCTGCTGTTTTGCGTCCACGGTTTAATTAACTTGTTAGTTGCCGGTTACAACGATATCGCACTTATAGCCGCCAACTTCACTCTCTAAAGTATCACTGTTATACACTGTGTATTTACCAGAAACTGTGAATATTTTTTCATTGTAACCATTATACTCCCAGCGAAAACCTGTGGTTTCGGAGTTTAAGCTCAACACTTTTGTTGATTTCAGCTCAGAAGGTGACATTAAACTATTCATTTCCTCAGGAGCACCACCAACTACCAGAAATAACCACGTCTTATCTGATTCTCGAAATATAGCTAACTCATCAAATGAGCTCTCACCCAGAGAAATAGAAATACTATCTTTGAAGCTGATTTCACTAGGATTGCAGTTAAAATGCTTAGGTGACTCAACCCAAACTATTTCAGGAGCCTCGCTTTGTTGTGACCCTAAAGAAGCAAATGGGCTCAATAAAAGTATAAGTATTCTCAAAATTTTCCTAGGCAACTAACGCTTGCCGTAAACGGCACAAAATAGCAGGCTAAAATTTGCGACGAAGGAGCACAGCCTGCTGTCTTGTGTCCTTGGTTTAACGGCCTTGTTAGGGTTCAACTTTCACAAAAGCTGATTCAGCTGAAACTATAAGCTCTGCACCTGATTCAAATTCTAATGACCAATGCCAACTGTCATCAGGATCACCGTCAACCCAAAACTGACCTTCACACCATTCATCGTCTGAAAGGTAACCAAAACTACTCAAACAATCATCTTCATTAAATGACCTTTCAGAGCTTCTTGGTTGAAAACCAAAATGCTCTACATTGAAAAGTGAAAGCAAAAGAGTTGTAGGTAATTCACTTTTAACCCAATCATATTTTCCCTTTCGCCACTCTAGAACAATTAAACGCTTTTCAACATCGTAACTAAATTTTATAAAATCATAATCATTATGAAGGTCATAAACAGTAGAGTCATGTTTCAGATGAATGCTACCTGTCCATGAAAAATTCTCTGAAATCACGATTGAACCCTAACGCTTAGCTAACAGGCAAAATTAAATAAGCTAAAATCGAGCGAAGCGACGAGCTTATTTAATTTTGTCCTAGTTTAGCGCCTTGTTATGTTCTTTACGCACAAGAAATACGCCCATGCGATTAATATGATTTGCAATGGTGCTCGTATCAACAAATAAACAGCTCCCCATTGATGACCACCTAGCCCAACACTATTTAAGGCAGCGTATACATTTGCAGGAAAAAACAATACAAAAATGAGAATACCAAGTTTTGCTGCAATGCGTTGGAATTTAGGCATAAAAAGAGCAATGCCAACCATTAATTCGAGGGCACCTGTAAAATAGATTAATGAAACTTTGAAAGGCACCCAAGAAGGAAGCATTTCAACCATTCCATCTGTTCTTACGATGTGGCCTATAAAGAAAAAAATAAATGCCATCCCTAAACCCCAACAAGCATACTTGTTAATATCAACAGATACCTTCATGAATTTAGAGTAAGCAAAGGCCATACCCAGCGGAGAAGAAAGAATTAAAAGAATTATTATTGGAGTTACCATGGTTCCATCCTAAGAACATAACGCCGTTGTAACCGGCAAAAAATTGTTGGCTAAAATGTGAAGCGAAGCGCAGCAGCCAACAGTTTTTTGTCCGCGTTGACGACCTTGTTATGCGTTGACACACAAAATTAAAAGCGCTTGCGCCTGCACCAATAAGCCAAACTTATAAATTTAAAAACACTCACCAAACCTAAAATTGCAGAGAAGCGTTCGACTGGTGAATGACCTTTCTGGTCACAGCTTAAATTGAAAAATGAAAAGCTAAGACCAACTCAATACTTGATTACGCCACTGTACCTAAAAGCTGATTTGAAGAAAAGACTTGAAGCAAAAACCGTTTTAAAGACAGCGATTTAAAATGACGCATAACGCCGCCTTAAGCGGTGAGTAACAGTTTGCTAAAATGTGAAACGAAGTGGAACCGAGCAAACTGTTACGAATCCGACTTTAAGGCTTTGTTATACGCGGCTTGCAGCATAGCCGTTGCATAGCCATCCGAAAAATGAAAATAACTAGCTACAAGGAATAAACATATTTGAAATATACCTAATTGAATACTTGGTAATACCAACATTCCAAAATAAACTGCTGATGCAGCAATAACCAAAAAAAACCTTTTTGCTGTATATAAACCAAAATGCTCTTGGCTGGTGACTAACTTCGAGTTGGCTACAGCTTTAGATACTTTGGAAGTAATTTGACCAAAAATAATACATGAAGCTAAAGCCCAATCAGCGGTCATAAAGATTTCACGCCAACTCCCCATATAAATTTTAACCCCAATCAAAAGGCAAAACGGAATTGCTATATACAGAAATTCAGTTTTTAAGTCAGCATAAATGGCCTTTCTCTGCCGTTTAGAAAGAACTAAGTTCATGCTGGTAAGCCCTGTTTCTTGTGATGTTAATAACTTCTTTAATCTTGGCGTTACGAATTATAGGCTCCCCCTTACCTTTAGGGGGGGTATAAATATCATAAGAAACAAGAGTGTCCATGGTATCTTTAGGACCAATTGGCTGAATTAAACCTTTTTGATACCTATCTAGCCAATCCTTATGAGTTACTTTTGCTGAAAAAGGCTGTTTTATTTTTTCACACCTAAACGTCCAAACTGAATTCCCCTCATTAACCGGTATTTTGGCAAACAGTTTCAGCTTTATTTCATGACTTTCCGTAGAGCCTTGAAACATTTCTTTTGGATTTCCAGTGAAACGCCATTTGGTGTTTAACCGACACTCATTTCCCTGATCGTTTGATGATTTAAAAATGACACTTTCACCACATTTTGTTTTTTCGTTCGCTGTAGAGAAAGCTTTTAAGACATAAGCTAAATGTTGTCTATCAATGAGAGGTTCTGCAATCTGATTAGGCACATTATTGGTAAGTGTATTTTCTATTTTAATTGCAAGTTCTTCAACTTGCTGCTCTGTCTCAGTTTCATCAATATCTACTAAATCATCAAAAGTGCTATTTCCAGATTTATAAATTGCTTCTTCAAATATTGCATCTAATTTACCTGGAAGTGAGGACAACTTACTCAAGATAGAGCCACTTTCAATTGCATTTAGCTGAAAATCAAAGTCTCCTTTAATGCCCATGGAGTTAGTCATAAGTTGACCAAAATCCCTATATGCATTTATATAAAGAGACATAGCATCAAATATTTCCGCAGGGTTTTTGCGATCTTCCAAATAATCCAATTTAATACTTAACTCAGGTTTCAAAGAGCATCTCCTTATGGTTGATATTTTCACCTAGCGTATAACAGCTTATTCTCTCCCAAATTGCCTGAATAAATACCGACAAAACGGGCTATATTACGTGTCCCAATATTCACACAAGAAAAGTTCATTGTAAACATGAGTTTAGAATGTCCAATTTTGCTCAGTTGTGAAAATTGGACAAAACGCGCTGTAATAATGTTATGCGTCAAAAACAAAAAGCTGTATATAAAAACAGCATTTTATTTTGCTCTTTTTGTGAGGTAGTTAAATTGATATAAGTGCATCATGATTGAAGGCTGAGAATCTAAACAAACTTGCAAAGTAAACTTGATTAGATATCTAAACCCTCTTGCACACGTATTTTTGCGGCCACAAAGTCTACATGTGCAACATACATCAAACTCGATATTTTACGAATGATGTGATCTTCATAATCATCTAAATGACCATCTGCAAAAGCAACGTGCCATAACAGCTCTATCACCTCCATACGCTCTTCATAGCTTGTTTTCGCATTCACTTCTTTTACGAATTGGTGCAAATCTAGCGCAGCTTCAACCATAGGTCTTACTTTGTCTATCAGAACTTCAACTTGTCTTTCATCTAGCTCACATTGCGTTTTTAAAATTTCGGCAATCTTATCTAATTCCGATTGCTCAATTTTGCTGTCAGCGCGCATGACTTCAACTAACAGAGCTGCAAGCCCTGTATTAAAGTCAATTGAATTCTCAGGCTTGTTGGTTTGCTGTAATTCATTACTGAAGTCAGCTAATAATGCTTTAAGCTTTTTAAACACTAGTATGTCTCTGATTGTTCTATATAGTTTGATTATATCTCTGTTCTTCAAATTATATCGACTCATAAACATTTTCTTACAGTATTTAGGGACTCAATGACATACACTCGCCATTCTACATTTTGGAATTACATGGATGCATATGAAAACGCTTATCTCAGCACTACTTTTGACACTCTTAGCGGGGTGCGTTTACGTACCAGAAAACGTACATAGCTATGATGAAAAATGTAATGTCATGCGTAAAAAGAAGGTGTTAGCCCTAGAAGAAGCGATCCCCATGGCAAATTGCTCAAATGAAGCATGTGCACTCTTAATGGCTAGTTATGGTTTAGTGACTGCAGCTAGCTTTGTGGTATCAGGTAGTATTGTGGTTATTTCTAATACCGTGTATTGGCTCGAAAAACCCTCTGATTGCAAACTAGAGGAAACAAACATCAACTAAACTAAAATCGAGTTAACTTGGGAAAAACACCTGCACAACTAAGCCCGTTTTCCCATCACCTCGGTTATGCAAACTTAGTTGACCATGATGGGCTTCTGCGATTTCTCGACAAAGCGCAAGCCCCAAGCCGCTTCCACTTGCTTTGGTTGAATAAAAAGGTACAAGAGCATTCGCCATAACCGCTTCACTCATACCTTTACCTGCATCACTCACGCTGAGTAATGCACCTTGAGATTTAGCTTCAATTTTTACTTTAATCTGTTCTGCTTCTGAACCCGATTCATGCGCGTTTTTAAGCAAATTAATAAGAAGCTGCTCTAGCTGAACTCTGTCTGCAAGGCATTCAACGTTTGGGATATCCCCTTCAATACTAAAAGCCCACTCTTGCTTAACACTGTTCAATAAACTCGACCAATCAATTACTACGAGTTTTGGTTGAGGCAATTTGGCAAACTTGCCGTAACCTTGAACAAACTCATTCAGGTGATTTATGCGCTCTTGCATGGTCGAAAATACCCGCCCTAGCCTTGGTTCATTGAGGTTTTGCGTCAGTATTTTTCCGCTGTGTAGCATAGACGACATAGGGCCTAAAGAGTTATTGAGCTCATGACTGATGATACGTATCACCTTCTTCCATACTGCCACTTCTTGACGACTCAGTTCACGAGTGAGCTGTTTAAAAATATATAAACGGTGGCTATGGTTATTTAACAAGAACTGTCCGGTTGAAAGGTGCCAAGTTTGGGCTTCGTCATCTTGATTTAACTGACTATCGTGTGAATGTGCGTGCTTTAAGTGAAATAGTCCATCTCTGCCTGCTTCCATCGCATTTTGAATTTGCTCACTGCCAAAAGCATAGAGTTCATTGCGAGTCAGACCTTCAAGTTTCTGCTCACTATTAAATAACAGTTTGGCACTGTGATTACTGAAGACGACATGGTTATTGCTGTCTATTAAAACTAGCGCTTGCGGAGAAGACTGCAACACTTTATCGAGCATCAATTCACGCTGATAAATCCATTGTTTTTCTTGTCTAAGTTGCTCGGCGGTTTGGTTGTAAGTATGGCACAAACGCCCAAGTTCATCGTCTTCAATGTAAGCAAGTAAACTCGAAAACTCACCGTCTTTGAAGTTTAACAATCCCGTTTCTAACGCTTTGATACCTGAGTTAACCGGTTGAGTAATTAGACCACTCACAAACCAAGCGAGAACAACGGCTAAACTCAAACTAATCAGGCTGTGTGTACTTGATGCGCCTAGCACAAGTAGTATAGGCACTAACGCCAACACAACACTTAACATTGTTGCTAACTGCAATTTATGGCGAGTACTAAGATTAGCTGTGAGTGATTTCATAAAAGTTATCGTTTTAGTTTTATTAGTAATCGATATCGAATTTTTGTAAGCGCCTATATAGCGCTTGTCGTGATAGACCAAAATGCCTTGCTACTTTGGCAACAACCCCATGATACTCACGCATTGCCGCCTCTATTTCATCTTTATTAGGTTCTTTATTTGAGTTTGGAAGCGTTACATTTTGTGTTTGGTTCAGACCAAAGTCGGTAAATTCCAGTGCACCATTTGGCTTTAGAACAGCAGCACGCTTACAAGCGTTTTCAAGCTCTCTGACATTTCCCGGCCAAGCATAGCTCGTCAAAGCCTGCTCAGTGGCTAATCCAAATTCTCGTTCTGGCAAGAAGTGTTTTATAAGTGGAACGATGTCGTCTTTTCGTTCACACAATGCAGGCAGTCTGAGCTCTATGACATTCAGTCGGTAATATAAATCTTCTCGAAACCTGCCAGCTTTTATGTCTTGTAATAAGTCAGCATTAGTCGCCGAAATAACCCGTACACTGACCTTTTGTGTTTGCACTGATCCTAAGCGCTCAAACTCACCCGTTTGCAAAACTCTAAGAAGCTTCATTTGCCCTGACGGAGGTAAATTGCCAATTTCATCTAAAAATAACGTGCCGCCATCAGCAGCTTCAAAACGACCAATACGCTGTTTATTAGCGCCTGTGTAGGCACCCGCTTCTGCGCCAAATAGCTCAGCCTCGATTAACTCACTGGGCAATGCGCCTGCATTAACTTTAATAAATGATTTGTCTGCCAAAGCAGAATTTAGCTGCACAATTTCGGCAATACGCTCTTTACCACTGCCGTTTGGCCCAGTGATCAATACCGACACGTCTGACTTAGCGAGTTGCAATGCCATATCTACTACTCGCTCCATGGCTGTGCTTGCATACACAAGACCAGCTAAATTTGCCTGCTCATGGGCAGAGTGTCGCTCATCTTGTTGGCGGTTAAATGTATCGTTGTCTTGCTTGGCCTTACCCAATTCAATCAGGTTTGCAATGCTGGTCAGTAATTTATTATCGTCCCAAGGCTTGGCAATGTAATCAGCAGCGCCCGCTTTCACTAACTCTATGGCGGTTTCAAGCTCTGTCCATGCGGTGATCAGAATAATAGGTAAGTGTGCATTGAGTGCACGCAGTTGATAAAAGAGATTTTTGCCTTCTTCACCCGATGTGGTGTCAGCGGTAAAGTTCATATCTTGAATAGCCAAGGCAATACGTTGATAGCGAACAACTTGCTCGGCTTCGAAAGGGGTATGTGCTGTCACAACATCATAACCATGTATTTCGAGCAATAGCGATAACGCATCGAGTACAGCTTGGTTATCGTCAATGATGAGTATTTTGTCCATGTATTTTCGTTTTATTATTCGTGCTACACCAAAGGCTTGAGTGTAGCACGAACTAATAGATTGAGTATTTAGAAGTTAAATTGTTCTTGTTGCAATACTTGGATCGATATTAGCCGCACGCCGTGCTGGCCCAATCACCGCTAATAAACTGATCACAAAAACTGCAACGGCTGTGATTGCAACATACCAGTTTGATAACGCAGGGACTGAGTAATGTGCCATAAGCTGTTGACCGAGTAACACTGCACCACATACCCCTAGTACTAAACCAGCTACACAGATTAGGCTGTTTTCGACCACAAAGTAACTGATAATCGCTGATTTGCGAGCCCCCAGCGCGCGCCTTGTACCGATTTGCTTTGTGCGCTTATTAATATTAAACAAGGTAAGGCCAAAAATACCCAAGGCTGTAACTAATACTAGTACACTGATTAATATCACTAGCATACGCATCATTAATCGGTCTTCGGCAACATAATCTGCTTTTTTTACATCCAGCCCGGTTAAATCTTGAATAACGCGCTTTGCGTAATTTGAATGCATCGCACTTTCAATTTGCTTCATCACCTCGGCGCGGCGTCCTGGCTCTGTACGAACTAAAAACTGATGAAGCTTACCTGGGCTCACTGTCGGTAGTAATACTGATTTATCTTTACGGTTTTCAAGTTTCAGCCAAGGGCCTTTCATCATGCCGATAATACCGACAATTGTTAAAGGCTGGTCGCCCATATAAATCACTTTGCCTAATCCATCCTCACCGGGATACAGATCGTCCATCAATGCTTTAGTTGCCAACGCCACTTTAGGGAATTTGCTATAGTCTCGATTCAACACAACTTCATCTTCAGTAAAGTTGCGACCAGCAATTAAGTTAACACCTAAGGTGTTTAAACCGTGCTCGTCTGTTTCAAAGTAACTGGCGTTCACCGATTTTGACTTTTCTGGTACGGGTTTTAATCTAAAACCCGTTGACGAACCTCCCCCCGACAGTGGCACAGCACTGATCTGAACAGCATCAACAACACCCGGCATGGCTCTGAGCATCTGCTCATCTAAATCTATCTGTTGGATTAAATCAACGTCAGTGCCAAAGGTCATTACGTTAAACTTAAAAATATTTTCTTCTTCATACCCCGTTGGCTGGTTTAAATAATCGAGTCTATCTTTAATGATAAAAGCTGCATTGCTAACAATGGCTGTTGTAATCGCTATTTGTATTAGCAACAACACTGCCCCCACTTTGGAGCGCAACAAGGCATTGAAAATAGGTTTAATTTCTAACATGTCAGGCTCCTATTGGGTTTTAAGATAAGTAGCTGGTGTGGTGTTACATACTAACCAAGCGGGGTAAAGACCGGCGATAATACACGCTGAAATGGCGATTAACGGCGCGGTCATCAGCATTGAAATGTCCATATTCGCGAGTGCATCGTAATAACTCAGGCTTTGACGTATACCAAATAAACCAACTTGCGCCACAATAATGCCGATAACACCACCAAAAAGTCCCAACATACCAACTTCAACAATGTGCTGGAAAAACACTTGTTTCTTACTTGCGCCAAGTGCTCGTCGCACGCCCACTTCTGGCGCTCGGCGTAAGAATTTCGCCAGTAAAAGACCAAGAATGTTAGCTAAACATACCGCCAAAAACATAAAGCTCAGTGCAACCATAATCTTGTTATCTTCGTTCACCACCTCCCAGTAACTGATCCATTGATTTACATCTCTAAGCTTATATTCGGCTTTTTCACGCGTAAAACGTCCAGCTTTCTTTTCTTCAGCAATATAGTTTTCTAAATACGCTTCAAAAACACGTTTCTCAGAGGCATTGTTTAACTCTACCCAAAACTGTAACCAAAATTTTTCTGATTGCAGCTTGTCGTTAAAGACTTTTACAGGTTCATGTTTCCAACCATTGGTGTTTCCCCAAGTGTCTATTTCATTCGCTTTGATCAATGAGAACGGAATAAAAATATGCTCTGGTTTGTTGAAAGAGCCATTGTTTAGGTCGAAATATTTTATGTGTAACTTCCAGTCTTCGATCACCCCGACAACACGCACACTTAAATCATCAAGATAAAAGGTTTCCCCTACACTATTACTCGTACCGAATAATTTTTTGCTAATGCTTTGAGAGATTACAGCGACTGGAGCTGCACTACTTTCCTGCTCTTTGCTCCACACGCCGCCATTGATGAATGACAGATTAAACATATCAAATGCATCTCTTGACGCCACGCGTGTTTGCTCTAAAAATGGTTTCACTTTATCTGAGTTTAAGTGCACCGAAAAACCGGTTTTCATCAAAGCTGCGCGTTTAAATGGTAAATCCGCGTTTAATAAATTTTCAGTATCACGATAAGTTAACTGGTATGGCATGCTGTCAGGTGACCACCAGCTTTCTCCTTCATCCATGCTTTGCAGTTGTACCGCAAACAGTTTGTCACTCTTTTCAGGAATAGGGTCCATCGACATCATGTGGTAAACCGACAAGCTGGTCATTGTAATGCCAATACCAACTCCTATGGCAATTACCATTAACAGGCTTACTAATGGCGTGCGTTTAAAGCTCCGCCAACTTAAATCTATATAATGACTGAACATATTAAGCTCCTACTGCCATATTTGGATTACCCTGATATAGCGTAAAATCAGCAAGTTGGCCGTCTACTACCTGAATATTGCGCGGTGCACGACGAGCTAACTCCGCGTCGTGCGTTACCATGATTATGGTGGCGCCATCTCGGTTAATTTGTTCAAGCAGCTCCATGACTTGACGTGCCATTAAGCTATCTAGATTACCTGTTGGTTCATCGGCCAATAAAAAGCGAGGTTCACCAGCCAACGCACGTGCAATGGCAACACGCTGTTGTTGACCACCAGAGAGTTGCTGAGGCAAATGCTTAGCACGGCTAGCTAGCCCCACTTGCTCCAAACACTGCTCTATTCTGCGCTTGCGCTCAGCCGCTTTGATCCCGCGATAACGTAAAGGCACTTCAACGTTTTCGTACAAGTTTAAATCTGGAATGAGGTTAAAGCCCTGGAAGATAAAACCAATCTTTTGGTTACGTAAGTCCGCACGTTGATTGTCATTCAGTTTGCCAACATCAATGCCATCCAATAAGTATTCGCCACCAGTGAAGGGTTCTAACATACCTGCAATATTCAAAAAGGTGGTTTTACCTGAACCCGACGGGCCAGTTACAGCAATAAATTCACCTTCTTCAACATTTAAATTAAAGCCACGTAAAGCATGTGTTTGAACCATCTCTGTTTGGTACATCTTGCTGATATTATTCATTTTTAACATTATTCTTTCCTTTTTAATTCGGTCTATATTCTGTTGATGATGCCTAAATGTGCTTGTTGTTATTTCAACGATACTTATCTAAGAAGTACTTATCTCAACAATACGGCATCGACATTTTTAAATGTGTCGTAATTTGAAATGATGATTTCATCGCCTTGTGCAAGTCCACTTAACACTTCCACATGGTTAATACTGGTGACACCGGTGTTGATTTCGATGCGTTCTGCACGTTCGCCATTAAGCTTGTAAGCCACGTAGCCACCCGCATTCATAAATGCTCCACGCTTTACCATTAATACATCGCTGCGGTTTTCTAATAAGATACGCCCTGATAAACGCTGGTTTTGACGTATATTGCTAATATCACTTTGGTTAAAGCGCACACGCGTGGTTACTTCACGGTTATTCACCTCTGGCGAAATGGCTGACAACGTACCTTTAACTAGCTCAGTGCCCATTTTCAGCTCTACTTGCATGCCGATCCCTAAATCATTGGCATAGCTCTCTGGTACTTGTAATTCTGCTTCAAAAGCGGACAAATCGACTAAAGTGAGTAAGGCTTGGTTTTTAGTCACCATGGCTCTAGGTTGCACCAGCAAGTTACCAACGATGCCGGATACACTGGCTTTTACATTTAAGTTGCTGACTTTTCTTTGAAGTTCATCAACCACCAGTTGCTGTCTAGCAACTTGGCTTTGCGATGATTGTAACTCAAACGCCAAGGTATCTTTGGCGAGCTCAACCTCTTGCTGCGCATGTTTAAACGTCAGCTTAGCTTTGGCTAAATCATCGACGGCTTTTTCTAAATCAATTTGACTGATCAGGCTTTTCTCTATTGATAATTTTGCTCTTCGGTTTTCACGCTCAGCGGCACTGAGTTCTACTTGCGCCATGTCTAATGTTTTATTAAGTGTTAAAGTCTGGCGCCTTGCTTCTAGCTCACTTCTGGCAAGTTCGCCTTGTAGTCTGGCAAGCTCTGATTCTTGTTGCTTTAAACTGTTATTCAGCTCCGGACTTTCTACCTCTGCGATCACCTGCCCCTTCTCTACACTGTCACCTGCTTTCACTTGCAAGGTGACAAAGCCTTGCTCTGGGCTGTAAGCTTTTGGTGCATTAGCAGCAACTATTTTACCTGTTGTAGCGATATCTCTGACTAGGTCACCTTTAATGACCGTCGCAATTTGTAGCTGGGCTTTATCAACAGACTGGCTGACATTATCGGTATTCATCATGGCGTAACCTGCCCAAGTAACAAGCGACAGTACACCAGCAATCAACAGTACAGGTTTTATTCTTTTGGGCTTATATTGGACCATTTGATCTTGGCCACTGGTATCTCTGATCATACTTATTCCTTATTGATTCAAAAATTGCTCGGTGCAGCTGATAAGTAATGACATCAACAACATCAGAAGGGGTGATACAAAAAAAGCGGTCGTTAAAATCATTGTCTTGCTCCTGAGCCTATTATGTCTAAATAGATACCAAGACTGTGCCAAACTTTAAAACCCAATATTATCATGCAGTTACCAGTTTCTAGGTTCTTGTACGCTTGTCCGCGGACTATAAAAGTGTCCGCATCGGACACTTTTTAACTAATACCTCTCCTCTTAATTAAGTGATCTATTTTGAGGATTGGTATAAGTCACTCACGCAATGATAAAAATGCTTAAGTCATTGAAATGAAGTAATAGACTGTTAATCTAAGAAAATAACAACGGTATCTAAACTGAGATTAAGGAGTATAAAAATGAAGTTCAGTTTATTAGCGGTTATCGCATTGCTCTTTTCGAGTCAACTTATGGCACAACCAGAGCAAATCTTTTTATTACGCCACAGTGAAAAAGCCAGTGGGAGTGATCCGTCATTAACAGATAAAGGAAAACTCAGAGCCAATAACATTGCCAAACAACTTCAGTCAGCCAAACCAACACAGCTGTTCAGTACTGATTACAACCGAACTCAACAAACCATCGCGCCACTGGCAAAAGCTACATTGCTAAAAATCCAAAGCTATAACCCAAGAGAATTAGTACAATTTGCAGGTGAGTTAAAGTTATTAAATGGTGTAGCCGTTGTTTTAGGTCACAGTAATACAACACCTCAACTTGTGAAGCTGCTTTCAGGGCATCGAGTGAACATTGAAGAAGATGAATACGACAAACTATATGAACTGCGCCTGCATGGCGATAAATACCAACTTATTCGTCACAAAACATCAGCTAAAGCAAAGTGATATTCTCGCATTAAAGATAACTCTTTTGTAACGTGAAAAATCGACAATCTAAATCTATGCTTTATAAAAAAGATAAAGCATAGAACTTCATGAACGTTCAACAGTCTATTATTATTCCAGCAAAAAAAGAGCAAGTATGGCGCGTCATTAGCGATATACGTCATGCCCACCAGCATATTTCTGCCATAAAAAGCCTAGTGATTATTGAGCAACCTAAAGAGGGACTAAAAGGCCTAAAATGGCAAGAAACCAGAGCCATTTTTGGTAAAGATGCCGCAGAGACAATGTGGATCACAGAGTCACAAACCAATGTATTTTATAAGACCAAAGCACAAAATCATGGTTGCGATTATTACTCTGAGATGAAAATTGTCGAAGGAAAAAATCAATGTGAACTTATTATGGGTTTTACTGGTGTTCCGCAAAGCTTGTTTGCAAAAATAATGGCAAAGCTCATGTCACGATTCATGACAGAACAACTTAAAAAAACCATGCAAGCAGACTTAAAAGACATTAAAAGTGCAGTGTTGGCGATCCATAACCTAAACACTGAGTGAATTATAATTGCTCTGAAAAGATTTTGTATATTCCGGCTTCTGCTTGCTCAACTGTTTGTGAAGCAAACCCTAAGCGAATATGACTTACCTCGCCATCATTTGGTTTTAAAGAACGGACTGAATTAGGGTGATAAAACTCTTCTTCCGACTGAAAATAAATTCCCTTTTCTCTTGCTCTTAATTTTAACGCAACCACATCTTGATGGCAGTTTAGCCAGAATGCCATACCACCATCAGGCTTGATAAATGAAAGGTTTAGGCCCTGCGCTTTTAAAGCATTAAGGGTGCTATTCATTGCTTGCCATCGCGCTTTATATGATTTGGTCATACGCTTTAAGTGACGTTCAAACTCTCCTGTCTCCATCCAGTGCGCGACCGCCAGTTGAGTAAAGACGTCATTCTTATGATTAATGAGCTTTTTTAACCCTTTTAAATACGCTAGAACAGGTTTGGCAGCATGTAAATAGCCGAGTCTCGCTCCAGCACACATTATTTTAGAAAAGGTCGATATATAAATCACAATACCCGCGGGATCATCTGCCGCCATTGGCTGAAGAGGCCGACACTGATAGTGAAATTCATGATCATAATCGTCTTCAATGATCAGCACACCATATTGATAGCACAACCGGTAAATCTCCAGACGTCTAGCTATTGGCAATGTCACTGTAGTCGGGTATTGATGTAATGGTGTTAGATATAGTAGCTTGATTTTTCTAAATTTAAACTGGGTTTCTAAGTCATCAACACATATCCCCTGCTCATCTTGTGCAATATCGACTAGTGCAGCACCACAACTTTCGAATGCCTGTCTTGCAGGCGGGTAGCCTAAGGTCTCAATCGCAACAAAGTCACCTTGATTGATAAACCCTTTAGCAACCAAATATAAAGCTTCTTGTGAGCCATTACAGATAAGTAAATCATCAACATTTAGTGCTCTTGCCTGACCGAGGTATCTTAAAATTTGGTGCTTTAGTGAGGGTAATCCTGTACTCTCTGAATAATGCATGTCATGGGCGTTGAATTGCCTCGCGGCCATACTCAAAGATTGTTTAAATTTCTGTTTTGGAAAAGCTGATAGATCAGGCAAGCCACCGGCAAAAATATAGTCAAAAGCAGAAAGGTCGACTTCACTTGTCTGTTGTAAGGGCATCGAAAAATTATACTCAAATGGTTTTACACTTCTTCGTTTAGTATATTTTTCACTGGCATCAATTGGTAAATGTTCACTTACAACATAGCCACTTCTTTGTATAGAAGTCAGCCACCCTTCAGCCACTAAGCCTTGTAAAGCGTTCATCACAGTGTGACGATTTACTTGGTAATAAAAAGAAAGAGCTCTGGCTGACGGAAGCACTGTACCAGGTAACAATGAACCTGACTGAATTGCATTGCGGTATACGTCAATAATTTGCACATATTTGGCTTTGCCATCACTAAAAATAATCTCTAAAGGTTGCATGGCTCTGTCTTACTGAAAAACTGAATCATCATAAAAGAGTATAAAATATGCCTGAACCTCTTCTTGCTGTGTAAATGTCGAATTAACTATAGCTTGGCAGGAGTATTAATAATTTGCCAACTACTCACTTTATCATTTACATATCCTGACTGGCGATACGCTTTTTCAATTTCACCCCTTTCTTTTAAAATTGATAGCCCTTTTTCAAGTGCCTTTATCAAAGGCTGACTTTGAGCGGTGAAACGCGCCACCGGAAAATGACGACTATCAGGCATAATGACTTTTAAGTTTTTGATCGGTACATAAGTTTGGCCATTATGTTTAAAGCTCAAATCATCAGAATTGTGAAAAGGTCCTAGCATCACATCAGCTCGTTTTTTATAGAGCATATCTAACATGGTCGTGTACTTACCAGTGTGATACATGCCATTAAAGTCTAATTGCTTAAGTATTTGCCAGTCATGCTGCCAATTTTGATTTGAAACTGCGATTAGCTTAACTAATTCAGCGGGTTGCTTAACTGACAGCACATCAACATTGTCGCTATGCGTATATAACCCAGCTTCTGCACGACCCGCTTCTAACACGGCGCTGCTAATATGCAATTTCTGCTCAAACTGTTTAATCTCATTTAACCAAAGCGGAGTCGCACTTAAATGGATTGCCCCTTGCTTCATCAATTTAATTCTACGTGGCGGATGATCAACTTGAATATAGTTAATTGGTAATTTAAATCCGCCAAGGCGAATTGCTTTAACAAGTAAAGCATGTTCAACAACATCGCGAGAAGCTTTTAAACTGCTGTAGTCGTGTACGTCTAATATGTTTCTATTGTCTAAAAACTCAATGTACTGCTGTTTTATATCATCTTGTATGGCTATGGTTATCGTTGAGTTGTCTATTTCGGCTACGCTAGCACTGTGCCAAAGCATACAAAAACACAATAATAGTAGGCGGGTCATATCAATCCTTAATCTTCTCAACGCACTGTCATTAAATCGTAATTCACTTATTAACTCAATAATAAAAAAATATTAACACTGGTCTAGTAGTTTGTTCCGCTCTGGTTGTATTTGTTAGACCTAATAACAGCTAACTTGTCCTTAGAGATCATTGCGACGATAAGGAATTACGAAGATGTTAAAACCTATTTCATTAGAGACCGAGAAAGTTAAGCTCACGCCATTAACTGAAAATCATCTAGATGCCCTCTTTAAAGCAGGCAACCACCCTGATATTTGGCAATGGGTGTTTAACAATTATTGTGAGAGCAAAGAAAAGTTAGCTTTGTGGTTTAAAAACACCGCACAATTTAACCAGAATGAACAAATTGTCATGGCAATCATAGATAAAGCCTACGGTACTGTCGTTGGCACTACACGGTTATTTCGACTTGATACACACAATCATAGTGCTGAAATTGGTCATACATTCATTGCTAAGTCAGCACAAAAAACCTATGTAAATACCCATGCAAAGTATCTACTACTCAGCCATGCCTTTGAGGATTTAAACTTAGTGAGAGTCACCTTATGTACTCATGAGAAAAATAAGATCTCAAGAAATGCTATTTCACGTCTTGGTGCCAGGTTTGAGGGGTTAGCATACAAACAGCGAAAACTACCTGGCGGTAATTTCAGAAATACAGCCATTTTCAGTATCACTGACGATCAATGGCCAGATATAAAAGCTAAGTTAACGAAACGAATGCAAGCAACTGAAACTGCACAAAACTAAAACAATCTAATTGATTTAACACAACAATAAGGGAGTATTGGGTGTGTTGACCTTTGCTGTGTGTTTTTGCAGCTGTGAGTTGGATGTTTAGGCAAGGCAGAGGCTGCATAGCATAGTTATTCTATGTAAGTCAGCCGATAACGCCGAATAAATATTCAACTCGCGCTGCTCGAAGAGTTCAACCAAAGGCTTCCACTACTTTGTCATTCGTCACTCACATAAATCATTATGCTTCGTAACTCATTTCGCGTATTGAAAGCCTTTGATTTGAACAAAATTCATACCTCAAAGATAAACACACCCAAGATTAATTAACTCCTCTGATCTTCATCAAATCAGCGCTAAATTAAGTCAGTCACCTAGATTATTTTGTTTATAAATCAACCTTATTTGACTATATTGCCCGTCTTGCATTAACAGGATGGAATGCCAGTATGAGTTCACGACACACTCAAGAAATAACACTAACAAAAGAAACCATTCTACTTTCAACCACAGATCCCAGTAGCAGGATCACCTATGCTAATGAGGCTTTTTGTGATGTCTCTGGTTTTAGCACCACAGAAATGTATGGTCAGCCAAACAACTTGGAGCGCCACAATGATATGCCTAAAGCAGCTTTTGCCAATATGTGGGACACAATTCAAGGTGGTAACTCTTGGATGGGCCCAGTTAAAAACAAAAGTAAAGATGGCCGATTTTATTGGGTGAATGCCTTTGTGACGCCCATAAAAAATGAGCAGGGTAAGATCATTGAGTATCAATCTGTCAGAACCCATCTAGACGCAAAGTTAAAAAGCGTGCTGATCGCGCATACAAAAAAATACAAGCCGGGCAAGTTGCCAACCGTTATTACGATAGCACCAAATGGATAAGCTATGGTTTGGTTGCATCAAGCGCTATTGCTTTTATGACATTGGCCTTCATCTTTTCAACTGCCATTTTGGCGCTCGCTATTTTGCTTATGTTAACTTCATACATGCAATTGAGATGGCGTAAGCGTTATACCCTCAAAGAGGCCAAAGAAGCGTATGATAACCCACTTATGTCATTCTTGTATTCAGGGCATAACGATGCCGTTGTTTCATTATATTTAGCAATAAAAATGCAACAAGCCAAAGTCAGAGCGGTTGTTGGACGGGTCAATGATGAGTCTCTTAGGGTAAATGTAAATGCACAAAAAAATACTCAAAGTGGGCAACAAGTCTCAGAGCTATTAAGAAAACAAAATAATGAAGTTCAGCAAATGGTGCAATGCATGCAAGACTTCACCGTCACCATCGAAGAGTTGAATACGAATGTAGAACGAGCCTCACGCGCTGCAATGGCTTCAGAGCAACACACTCAAGATGGTAAATCTTCTGTAGATAAAGTCATTGATGCCATACATCATTTAGATGAGCATTTAGCTGAAGTTAACCAAGCCGTATCTAGATTGGTTGCTGGTAATGAGAAAATCCATGGCATTTTGAATGTCATCAATTCAATTGCTGAACAAACTAACTTGCTGGCATTAAATGCCGCGATTGAAGCAGCAAGAGCCGGCGATCATGGCAGAGGTTTTTCTGTTGTCGCTGATGAAGTAAGGGCCTTGGCTCAAAAGACTCAAGCATCAACAGAAGAGATAACCCAGCTAGTCCAAGAGCTGAACGATGTATCACAAAGTGCTGTTAGCTCGATGGACCAAGGAAACCTTTTGTCTAACACCAGTGTGGAGCTTGCAAGTAAGAATGGTGAAAGCCTATCGACGATTCAGTCCCATGTTACCGAACTGGCTGATCTTAACCGTTCGGTTGCAGCCACATTATAACAGCAGTCCGTGGTCATTAAACAAATCAACCTCAATGTTGAGAGCGTAAGTGAACTGGCCGACTTAGGTGGGCAACATGGTCAGCATTCTCATAACTTAAGCCAAGAGCTGTTAAGCCAAATCGAGCAGCAAACCAAACTCATCCAGCAATTTTGCTAACATCAAGTTGCGTGGCTTAAGTCACGCAGCGCCCACCAATTGACCGCTTTTTGTACTATATTATTTACAAATCATAAAACTATAGTTCTTAATGTTGACCAAATACTTCAATTAAAGGCCCTTCAGAGCGATCGCTTCACTGTTCTCAGCGTAATGACTTGTACCAACTCACGCGAGGCCAATACCATGCTGTACTATTTAATTACCAGTCAAAACTACAAAACCTTCAGAAACATTGAAGATAAAGTAAAAGGAATTGCCTACGTTGAAGACATTACTCACCTGTGTAACCACGAACCACATCCTTGGCACATCTGGCTGACAAACAAGGTCGCTCACCTCATTAAAGCTGAATCATTATTTGCTCTGCTAGTCGTCATTTCAACATTTATTGCAGCTTCTATGACTAATCTTTCTACCGGTCTATTTGTGATTGGCGGAGTAGTTGTTGTGCTCTTTAGTATCTGGGTTTGCGGATTAATTGGCATCGAGCAAGTTTCTCATTATGTATCATGCCAAGATATGCTCAAGGATGAAGAAGACGCACTTGCAATGTACATTGAAGCACAAGAGGAAAATAAGGAAAGAGTTGAAAAGATACTGAAGTCTGAGAGAGAGCTTAATTTATATAAAGTAAACGTTTAATTTATATAAGCGGGACAAGTCCCGCTCATAAAGCTTTATTGCTGGTTAGTCAGCTTTTCTTTTGCAGCTTGAACTTTTGCAAAATCTAGACCTAACTCTTCCACAGCCTCTTTAATCAAACCTGGATTTTGCATGACTAAGCCCATTAACTGCTGAAGCTTTTCTTGAGGGATACCTAGTTGTTGCACAATCCCCATCGCCATAAGTGGGTTGTCTGTTAGTGCTTCAAATAGTTGGTTAATCTGTTCATCAGCAATATTATTTTCTTTAAGAATGGCAATAATTGGATTCATAATTTATCACTCGCAATTAGTTTATAACGCTTTATGTATGGGCAAAATCATTGTTTTCAACTCTCGCCATGAAGTTTGTTATATTTATCAAGCGCTAATTGAACGCGCTTCACTAAGGCTTTATCAGTTTTAAGACTAAATGCCATGCAAGCTCGGCGATTATCTATTTCTTTTACCTCGATGACTTTTCTGAGCATAGAGTAATCATACCCGAGCTCTTTCATCCTTTCTGAGGCCGTGTATTCAGTATGTAAAATCAGATCTACTCTTCCACCAAGTAACTTTCTAGGTGATGAACTAGGATCTGAAGTGAGATCTAAATTTAACCCAGGCTTAAAACCTGCGTCTGTCAGATACCCTTCACTTACGCTACCACGCACGATAGAAATCACATATTGCTTCGCATCATCAAGAGAGTTGAGCTGAATATCATTTCTTGTTTTTAACGCAAATAAATACTCTTTCACTGGAGCCATTAGCGGGCAAACCCATTGAAATAGTTTTTCTCGTTCGGGCGTTCGATAAATTGAATAGATCATGGTATTGGCTTGTGTCTTAGCCAAATGCATAGAGCGTAACCATGGATAGCTTGTTATTTTATATTCAACACCAGCATCAGATAAAACAGCTCTCACTTTGTCTGTAGAGCGGCCAACAAGCTGCCCTTCAGCATTGGTGTAGTTATAGGGTAACCACTCTTCAGTCACGACATGGAGAGTTTCTGACGATGATACCTTAATACTAAAAAGTAAGGCTAAATAAAGAAAAAGTTTCATTTATTCCTCAAGGCAAGTAATAGAGACTCACCTATCAAAAAATGCATCAACCGCGAATGCGATTAACTCATCAACTTGAGATTCAAACTCTTCTAGCGGCTTTTCTATTTTTTGAAAATAGCTATCGACTTGTCCTTGAGTAAGTTTGCGATTCAATAAAGAGTACTCTTTTTCATCGAGTAGCTTGTCATATCTTGGAACAAAAGAAAGAATAGCATAATTAGGAGGCGGTATTTTCTTCACTGCGAATTGACAAAACTCTTCGATGTAATCGATACCATCAGGACCCAAACAACCGGGTTCAACACGGTAAAGAAGTTGGATCCTCATGTCTTTGCTCATTTTACTTACCTAAAAAAGACCACCTTTTTGATTTTTCCTTTTTCAATCTGGTAGCTAGTTACAAACTCAGAGCGCTTATCAACTACACCTGCTTGCTGGGTGCAAATTTCTGAGCTTTCATGATCAATAACAATACTGCCATGCACAATTCGTTTAAGCGATTTTGCATTTAAGCATTTCATTTTCTTAAACATCAAACCATAACGTTTGATTAAATCTTCTTTACCCGTAAACATGAGTTTTTGTGGGTACATGTAGAACTCTACATCATCAGCATATAAAGCCAAGAAAGATTTAATGTTTTGTTGATTATAGGCAACAATTAACGCATCTATTACTTTTTCAGCTACTTTTTCTTCTGCTGTTTTAATATTACTTAGTGCAGCCGCCTTTTCTTCAAAGGCTGGATTTGCATTAATTGCAAATGAAAAAAAGAACAAAGTGATAAAACTAAAAAATCTCATAAGTACCTAATAAAAATACAGCATAAACCTGAGCACCTTATCAAATCTCAGTCTTTTTTCATAGCTTACCAGTATTGTTCGACTGATATATGACCAGGTTCAGAACGTCGGTGCCTTGAATAACCGAGCGTTTGAAGAAGTTGCGCCAAGTCTTTTACCATGTCTGGATTTCCACAAATCATAAAATGAGAATCTTCAGGTAAACGTTCTTGATTGAAATACTTCGCTATTTCATTGCTTTGAATTAGATCTGTGATTCTACCTTGTAACCCCTTCTCTGGCATTTCTCGCGTCACGAGGGGTAAGTAAGTAAATTGCTTAAACAGCTTTTGGTGTGCATTTATAAAGTCTTGATAGGTTAAATCTGTATTAAACCTAACGCTATGGATAAGGACAATTTGCTTATATTTGTCCCATATCTTGCCATCTGCCAAAATTGACAAAAAAGGCCCGATGCCTGTGCCTGACGCTATCATCCAAAGAATCTCGCGCTTAGGTGACTCTTCAATAGTTAAAAAGCCGTTTGCTTTCGCTTCGACTTCAATACTGTCACCGACTGAAAGATCAACAAGACCTGATGTCAACTTACCGCCCTCAACCTCTGTCAGGTAAAACTCAAGTACAGGATCTTTCGGTGCATTAACATATGAGTAAGCTCGAGCAATTCGCTTATCACCAATTGTCATCGCTAACTTAGTAAACTGGCCAGCTTGAAAAGGAGCGACATCTGCAGCAACTTTGATGGTAAAAAGTGTTGGCGTCCACCAGTTTACTTCCGTGATTTTTCCACTAACCCATTGAGACATATAATAGCTCTGTTTATTTCACACTCTATAACTGTGGCAGATAGCACCGATATGTCAAAAATCTCAGCAGTTCACAAATTTTAGGCAAAAAAAAGCCACACTATTCAGTGCGGCCTTTTGGGGTGTGATTCGCTTTCATTTTGGGCGTGTCTCCAAAAATCAGCGATTACGTTACCAAGGAACTTTCTTGCTCAAAACCCAACGAGCAAATAACAACTTAAAACTCTTTATGAAATCGTTAGATTGACTCTAAAGCAATCTTAACCATTTCGTTAAATGTACTTTGTCTTTCTTCAGCCGGTGTTGCTTCACCTGTGATCACATGATCACTTACTGTGAATAATGCCATTGCTTTTGCACCATATTCAGCTGCAACGCCATACATGCCTGCAGTTTCCATATCAACGGCTAATACACCTAGCTTGTCTAATTCTTCATAGAAAGAACCATCAGCTTGGTAGAATGTATCCGTAGTAAATACGTTACCAACTTTCGCTTCGATACCTAGTTTACGTGCCGCATTAACACCGTTTTCTAGTAGACCGAAATCAGCAATCGCTGCATAGTCATAACCACGAACACGTGCACGGTTTACATTTGAATCTGTACTTGCACCCTGTGCAAAAATAACATCACGGATTTTAATGTCTTGGCTAATACCACCACATGTACCGATACGGATAAGGTTCTTAACACCGTAGCTAACAACTAGCTCACGGGCATAAATTGACATTGATGGAATGCCCATACCCGAACCCATGATGCTTACAGGTTTACCATTGTATGTGCCTGTAAAACCAAACATGTTACGAACACCTGTAACTTGGCGAGCGTCTTCAAGGAAGTTTTCTGCAATATATTTTGCGCGTAAAGGGTCACCGGGCATTAATACCGTTTCAGCAAAATCACCATTGTTCGCATTGATATGAGGAGTACTCATTCTCTTTTCCTTCTTACGCCTTGATCAGGTCGTCAGCAAAGCTGTCGCCGTAGTCAAGTGTTGATAAATTAAACCACTGGGCAAGGGTTTGACCTATGTCAGCAAAACTTTGTCGTTCGCCGAGTGCGATATTGTCAATCCCCGGTGTATAAGCCAGTACCGGTACATATTCACGTGTATGATCTGTACCTGGTGCTGTTGGATCGCAGCCGTGATCTGCCGTAATAATTAATAAATCATCTTTTTGTAATTTATTAAGTATCGTTGGTAGGAAATCATCGAATTGCTTTAGCGCTTCGGCATAACCTACTGCATTACGTCTGTGACCAAATTTTTCGTCAAAATCCACAAGGTTTGTGAAAATCAAACTGTGATCAGGGGCGCTGTCGATGATTTCAGAGGTTTTCTCTAGTAAATTCATCAAACCTGGCGCTTTATGCTTCTGGGTAATGCCTTGGTGGGCATAAATATCAGAAATTTTACCAATACTGATCACTTCACCACCATCTTGCGACAACTTATCTAATAATGTTGGTGCAGGAGGTAGCACAGAGTAATCTCTACGATTACCTGTACGAATAAAGTCGGCACTCGAAGTGCCTATAAATGGCCGCGCAATCACTCGTCCTATGTTCATATCATCAAGCAGTGCCCGTGCGATTTCACATACTTGATAAAGCTTGTCAAGGCCGAATGATTGCTCGTGTGCGGCTATTTGGAACACACTATCAACTGAGGTATAACAAATTGGCATGCCCGTTTTTACATGCTCTTCACCCAGTTGCTCTAAAATAACGGTACCTGAACCGTAACAGTTGCCTAAAATTCCTGGAATTTCGGCGCGTTTGCACAATTCAGCAACAAATTCTTCAGGGAAGCATGGTTGTGTATTAGGGAAATACCCCCAATCAAATAACACAGGTACACCCGCCATTTCCCAATGGCCAGATGGCGTATCTTTACCACTTGAAAGCTCTTTTGCATAACCCCAAGCTGCCTTTGGCGCTGAGCGTTCTGCCACTTCACACGCTTCTTTACCCGCTGCTTCGCAAGCGTCAACTAAACCAAGTTTAGTTAAGTTAGGTAAAGGGAGTGCTTCTCCTTTATCTTCTTTATATGCAGCTAAAAGGTGCGCAAGGGTATTTGCTCCTAAGTCTCCAAATTGTTCAGCATCTGGAGCGGCACCTACGCCTAAGCTGTCTGCCATCAGGATAATTGCTCTTGCCATAATTTACCTCTTAACTTATGCCAATCTGGAGAATAAATAATTGCCTCCGAATCAGTGTTGGATACTTTAATAGTTGGTTAACAACAGCGTACAGGACATAAGTCCGCTTTTAAAACTAGACGCCAATTGTCACGAAAATGTCATAAAAGTCCTGTTTTTAGCAAGCGGACATAAGTCCTGTCGCATAAATATCAAAATCGCTAAATTTGCTCCCTAAGCGAAGCAAAAGAGATTATTCGTGTCTTTTTTGCTATTGTGATCTTCCGAGTGAATCAACAGTTGGGTGTGAACTTTAGTGACACGAACAATTATAGCTATTGCTGGTGCATCTGCATCTGGCAAATCTCTTTTTACGCAAACTATTTATAACGAGCTTGTAAATGAGCTAGAAGATGGTTCTATTGCCATCATCGAAGAAGATGCCTATTACAAAGATCAATCGCATTTACCGTTTGAGCATAGAACACAAACAAACTATGACCATCCGGATGCATTTGAACATGAGCTTCTTAAATCGCATTTAGAGCAATTAAGATCTGGTCAGTCTGTAGAAGTACCAAGTTACGATTATGCGCAACATACTCGTAGTAAGGAAACTCGTCAGGTTAACCCTGCAAAAATATTAATTGTTGAAGGCATTTTATTACTCAGCGACCCTGAGTTATGTAAAGAGTTTGATATAAAAGTATTTATTGATACGCCTCTTGATATTTGTTTACTGCGTCGTACGCAGCGTGACATCGAGCAGCGAGGCCGAACACTACAATCTGTTGTGGAGCAGTATCAAGCAACGGTAAGACCCATGTTCTATCAATTTATAGAACCATCTAAACATTCAGCTGATTTAGTGGTTACACGCGGTGGCATGAATCGCGTGGCGATTGATATAATCAAAAGCAAGATAAAATATTTGCTACAAGAATAAAAACGGGAATTTACCATGACAACAATAATGAGCCTAGTGGGCATGATGGCCCTACTGGGTATTGCATTTGCAGCGTCAACGAATCGCAAAGCTATTAATTTGCGTACTGTTGGGGTGGCGTTTGCACTACAGCTTTTTATAGGTGGTTTTGTACTATTTGTAGAAGCTGGCAGAAACATACTTGACCAATTATCAAGCAAAGTATCAGCAGTAATTGGTTATGCAGGAGACGGTATCGAGTTTTTATTCGGCTCTCTGGCAAAAAGTGACAGTAATATTGGTTTTATTTTTGCGATCCAAGTATTACCGGTCATCGTATTTTTCTCTGCGCTAGTCGCAGTGCTTTACCACCTAGGCATCATGACATGGGTCATTAAAATTTTAGGTGGTGGCTTACAAAAATTGCTTAAAACGTCTCGTCCGGAGTCGCTTTCTGCAACAGCTAATATCTTTGTGGGACAAACGGAAGCACCTTTAATTGTAAAACCGTTTATTCCAAGCATGACGAAGTCAGAGTTATTTGCTGTGATGGTAGGTGGCCTTGCTACCGTAGCTGGTTCTGTTATGGCAGGTTACGTTGCAATTGGTGTTGAGCTTAAATATTTAATTGCTGCCAGCTTTATGGCTGCGCCTGGTGGTTTCTTAATGGCAAAAATGATCGTGCCGGAGACAGAAACACCTAAACAGAATTTATCAGATGTAATGTCTGATGAAGAGAAACCAGTAAATGTGATCGATGCAGCTGCATCTGGTGCGTCAAGCGGTATGCATTTAGCACTCAACGTAGGTGCAATGTTACTTGCTTTTGTAGCTTTAATTGCATTATTAAATGGTTTGTTAGGCGGAATCGGTGCTTGGTTTGACCATCCGACCCTAACATTACAAGAGATTTTAGGTTACGTATTCGCACCAGTTGCATGGTTACTTGGTGTACCTTGGAGCGAAGCTGTAACGGCCGGTAGTTTTATCGGACAAAAGCTAGTAGTTAACGAATTCGTTGCTTATCTAGACTTTATGAATTATCGAGAAGGGTTAAGTGCTCATACACAAGCAATTGTCACATTTGCGTTATGTGGATTTGCTAACCTTTCATCGATTGCAATCTTACTAGGCGGACTTGGCGGTATGGCGCCGAGTCGAAGAAAGGATATCGCACGCTTAGGGCTCAGGGCGGTTTTAGCAGGGTCAATGGCTAACCTAATGAGCGCCGCAATTGCAGGGTTTTTCCTCTCGCTAGCTTAGAAACTTAACGAGATTTCCCTAAAATTTGCAAAACAATTGGTTGGTTGCTTTAAGGGGTTAAAGTAACCACACTAACTTGAACGATACTTCACCAAAGGGCCTTTATGGCCCTTTTATCGTTTCTGGAGCAAGCTATTCTTTAAATGAAAAGTTTTCAATGAAAAAGCTCTGAATTAAAAATATATTCACCCTACTTTTACTTATCTCTTTTCAATTAACGCCTGTAACTTATCCTGCTTTAAAAAATTTTCTAATGACAAGAACAGCGGTTTTGGCAGTTCATCTAAGGCGAACCATTGCCAACCTAGACACTTATTTGGCTCCATGATTTCAGGCTCACCTTCTACACCATTTGCCACCACATACAAGGTTACATAATGTTTATTTAGCGGATTAAATACATCGTTAGAAAAGCCCAACTGACTGACTCCAGAAACCTTCAAGCCTGTCTCTTCTAGCGTCTCTCTGATTGCACAAGCCGCTATTTCTTCGCCCATTTCTAAATGACCACCTGGTGTGGCCCACGTATTTGCGCCATGCGACCCAATACGTTCACCGAGTAGAATTTTACCATCACGAATAATGACAACTGCGACACCCACTCGAACATGTTCTGACATAATATTTGCCTTAATTATTTATTATTTTATTAAACACAAAAAAAGCCGCTTAATCGCGGCTCTTTATAGATAACCTGAGCTCAGGTTAGATAGATTTTTAAATTCCTTTTTTAGTTAACACAGCGGCATAGAAACCATCGTACTCGGAGTTTATTCCCGGTTGTAGGTTTAGCTCTTCTAGTAATTCAAAATTTGGGTTGTTTTCCAAGAATGTGTGCACTTGCTGCTGGTTTTCACTCGGGAAAATAGAGCAAGTCGCATACACAAGCTTTCCGCCGACTTTACACATCTGGCTGTAACGCTGCAGAATTTCGGCTTGCAAATTGATCAGAGTATCAATATTTTCAGGTTGTAAATGCCATTTTGCATCTGGATTACGGCGCAGAACTCCCGTGCCAGAACATGGTACGTCTAGTAACACGCGATCAAACTTTTCTTTTAAGCGCTTAATGGTTTTACTGTTTTTGATAAAACGCGTTTCAAGCATATGTACACCCGCACGCTTTGCACGTTTTTTTAGTGCATCTAGCTTATGCTGATGAATGTCCATCGATAAGATGTAGCCTTTATTTTGCATTAGATTAGCAAGGTGTAAGCTCTTACCACCCGCGCCTGCACACGCATCAACAACACGCTGGCCAGGTTTTACATCGAGTAATGGCGCAATCTGCTGAGAGCCTGCATCTTGCATTTCAAACCAGCCTTTGCTGAATGCATCTGATTTAAATAAATAGCCGTATTCTTCAACTTCTAAGCAGTTTTCTTGCTCAAGTAGTTTGGTGATTGATTGGCTCTTTTTCAAAGACGTTTGTAACGTTGCAGCTTCGGTCTTCAAGGTATTTACACGAAGGTAAGGTTTCGCAGGTACGTTCAGTGCCTGTGCGATATTAATCCAATCATCACCAAGCTCTTGCTCAGCGCGCTGCCAAAGCCAATCAGGATAGCTTTGTTGCTCTGCTGGAGAGGCCTCATTAAGGTTTGCTTTTAATGTCTCAACATCTAAACCTGCAAACTCAGACCAATTTGGTAACTCTACGCCATTTAACAGCTGATAAGCTTCAAAGTGTAGCCACGGCCAATTCTCATCTGAGGTGTCGATATCAAGTGCCGTATTGAGCTGGCGATGATAACGGATCAGCTCATAGCAATGTTGTACATAATAAGCTTTGGTTGCTTGATTCCAAAAAGCTTGGTTAGCAAGGCCTGCTTCTATTGCTTTATCAGCGTACTGCTCTGTTTCGAAAACTTGTTTAATACAGCTAATAATGGCTTCAACACATTGGCTATCGTCTAACACTCACCTAACTCCTAAATTCAATAACGACGCGGATTGTAGCTGATTTTCAGATAAGCGACGAGCACTATCCACATAAAACATGTAGGGTGCTTATTACATTTGCAACAGTTCATTACAAATTCGAACTTGTTTGCTCTGCAATTAAACCTAAGATAGAACCACACTAAGTTCGAGGAAAGGAATAAAAATGAAACACACGCTTTTATTGATGGCAGCGCTAGGCGCATCTTATTCAGCGATGGCAGCAAAAGATATTCCAATAAAAACCAATCGCAGCCTGATTGAAACTAAAAGCCCGATTATGTTTGCCTATCATGATGAAGACGCCAATTTAGCTGAGCTTAATCTTGAAAGCATGGAATTTACCAAGCTCGAACTGCCAAAAGATACTTTTGGTTTTGATTACGGCAAGTTTGCGGGATCATCTAAAATCACCGCTTTTGTGATGAATAAAGAAGGTATTTTTGCTGTCGATAAACAGGGCGCTAAAAAGGTGCTTTCAACCAATGCACTGCTTTCTAAACTAGAATTCGACGAGTTCGAGAAAATCAATTTTATTAGCGACATTAATAATGATGGTCTGAGCGACATTGTTCTGCCTGACTTAACTCACTCAGAGATTTACATTCAAAACCCTGACAGCAGCTTTACTAAGCACACATTCAGCACTGAGCCTAAATTTTCGGGTAATTTTAGCAGTGGTAAATTGCGCCTAGACATTGACTTAACCATGGTGCCTAAAGTATTCGACATAAACCAAGACGGGTTTAATGATTTAGTGTTTCATGATAGAGAAAAAATCGATGTACTTTATGCCAATAAAACAGGCTATGAAAACGCGCTTAAACCATTAAAACTCCCTGTTGAGACGGGCAAACTTGATGACGTTGAAGCGAATCGCCGCATTGCGAAATTACTCGATATCAACAATGACGGTAAACTCGACCTTGTCACGCGTTATGCACCAATTGTTGAAGGCATGGACTCGCTCGATGTTGAACTCACCTTTCAGGTATTCTACGGACAAAAAGATGGTCAATTTTCAGCAACCCCGTTAACTTTGCCTAAGGCTTCTGGCACCAGCCGTTTTGAGTTCGATAATGATTTTAACGGCGATGGTAAAAGTGAATTACAAAAGTTTCATGTCGACTTTGGCCTAGGCACCATCGCTTCAATGGCACTGGGCGGCGGTAGTACTGATGTTGATGTAGAGATCAGCTTTTATGCGCAAAAGCCTGACGGCACTTTTTCTGAAGATCCAGACTCTGAAAAAGAAGTTGAAATGGAAATTGGCATGAGTAGTGATGAAATGGCTTTAACTTACTATGCCGGCGATATCAACGGCGATGGTAAACAAGATGCTGTATTCAAAACCGGCAGTAAAACACTCAGTGTTTACTATGGTAATGCCGAGACTGTTTTAAACAAAAAACGCAGTAAGATCAAACATAAACTACCTGAAGATGGCAATGACATTAAGCTAGTCGACATCAATAATGATGGCAAACACGATTTTGTACTAAGATTTCAAGATGATGATGGGAATAGCAAAATAATCACACTGCTCAACTAAAGCAGAATTTAAAAGTGGTATTGTAATAATAGCTTTGCCACTTTCCCTTCTCGATGTAAACATAACTTTATTTTTTTGATAAAAACTATAAAAATATTCAAAACACCATTGATAATAAATAAATTATTAGGCAAAGTGTCTCCGATGTTTATTGTTCCGATCCACTTAATTTAGTGTTCTATTTTTGGCAAAGGGAAATTGTCAGTTACAGGCGTAATACTAACTATTTAGTTTTATCTAAAAACCTACCAACGCTAGTCTCAGTTTAACTTCCCCCATCAATTGAATATTCCGGATTGGTATTAACCACATTCTAAAATTTTAGTACTAAAGAATTTTCAAAAAGGTGAATACTTATGGCTTTTGATTATGGCTCAATAGATCTTGGGCTCAAAAACCCCTTCAAATTAGAAGGCAAAGTGACAGCATTAAGAGGGGTAATTCAAACTCTCACAGGTATGACACTGCTATTTTTTGCAGCAGGCCTTGTAAAGGAAGATCAAATTTCGGGCTGGATTTTAATGCTATTTGGCATTGTTAATTTAGCTATTGGACTCAAAACTGCAGCATCAGGTATTTACTCTACTTTAAGATATTTTGTTGGAAGAAATCACCCGACTTCTCTTGCCTATAATTTTAGCAAATCAGAATCATCTACTGCTCACAGCGAAAAAAATGATGTAGCTTATCGAGCAAAAACGTTGGAAGAAATGTTGGTAGGAAGAAAGAACAGCACTTTTGTCGAACCAAAAGGTTTCATCGCAAGACTGCTCCATAGTCTCTTACCTAAACTACTATTCTTACCTTATCCCGTTAGAAATATGACGCAACGAATCTTCAATGCATGGATAAGTACGATTGTCGCTTTAGTGTCATACGCCCTGATCGCCTTCGTTTCTTTAACTGGTTTTGCTGGTGAAGTTGGTGAATTAGCCTTTCCTATTTACAGCTGTTTTTTAATGCTTTTTATTTTTCTTACTTGGCGCTCGGCTGGAAGACCCATCTCTAGAAAAGCAGAAAGTACGATTGAAACCTTAGGCACCGCAAGTTTTACCAAAATTATTGCCCTATCTATTGTTTTACCTTTAGTCATTGGGCTTGTTATGTCATTTTTAATGAACAAAACTGGGTTCTCGAAGCAAGATATTGAGCAATTTTTAAATCAACTTCCTTCTTTTAATTCAGGTCTGTACTTAATTGGTATTGTTGTATTTGCACTGATTGGCACAGCAATTATTGGCTCTATGATTAGCGCCCGTTTAAATAAGGTTGATCCTGTCACTGAAGTATCAGAATTACGAGAAAACTGGCAAGAATCTGTTCACCCGAATGAAATCTTTATCAATCTTGATAATTTAGTCATGGCAAACAGGCGCTACAGAGAGGTTCCTAATAGAGTTTATAAAGAGCTAGACCCTAAACTGCAAGAGCAAGTTGATGGTAAAGGTGGCTTTAATGGTGAAATGATACAAGAAGTACAACCCAAGTTTTCACCTATGAACTTAGGTAAAACATTCGAGCTATCTCGCTTGTTATCTCTATTATTCGGTAATATCTTTTTTATTATCACTCTAATCTTTAGTGTTTTATTAGCCTACCAAGCAATTGATTTAGCTAAATTTGTTAGTAGTCAAAACATAAATAGCTTTGAAACAGCTTTCAATTCTGCAAACTTATCCACCTCGTCCCAGATGTTAATAAACATCGCTCAATTATTTTTAATAGGTGCGATATTTAAAGCCTTCGCTCGCCTTATGACTAATTCGGCCCATGTATTTTTTGCAGAAATGCAATTCGAGTCATTACTTGTATATTTCAAATGTGAAGGCACGTTTACCGAATCAAAGATTTCTACAGGTACAGGTATTCATGATTCAACTCGTTCAGAAAATACGCTAGTAAGAAGCAGCATCACACCTTGGATTATTGTTTCACGTATTGTGAGTTCAACATTCGCAGCGACAGGTTTAAAAAATTTAGAGCACCCAAGGCATATACTCGAGATGCACAAAGATGAATCGCAATTAGATGCTATAAAGCATGATATTGTGAGCTTCTTGAAAGATAGAGAGTCTATTGCTTCTATCACCAGTGAAAGAGATCTAGGAAATGCTTCACAGCTTTATCAGTTAAATCAGCAGACGAGAGCAATGAGCGGACAAAGTATTGCACATAAGCAAGATGAGGAAGCAGCCGGTTTTTTAAGAGCCGAACAGCCTGAAAGTGCAAAGTAACGTCTCTTTAATATAGGTTTGTCTGTCACTTTTACGAACAAACGTACAATTCGGGGTGTCAAAGGCTATTAAGACGAAAATTGATTTTGATAGCCTGTTTCTTGTGATAATGGCAGGTTGTCAATAAATTTAAAACCTAACTTTCAGTAGGTGCGCGGTAAATATGCACACCAAGAAAAATTGCAATAGTTAAAAGCAGGTGTAAATTTGTGTCTGCTTTTTTCATGCAATTGATTCTAATATATACTTGTAGAACGAAAATTATTTCATTATCTTAAACAGTAGAAGAATAATAAATCGGTGATATACGTGCAGTATCTACCTCTCGAACACACGCATTTTCAAGATGTTATCTCACTAGCAAACATCGTTCATGGTGACAACTATATGGACGAGCAGAGCCTAACTAAAATGCATCAACAAGGTATCAAGCATGATATTAATGCCAGCTTTGTTGCAATAAATGAACAAAACGAGCTCGTCGGGTTTAGGCTAAGTTATGCCGCAGATCAATGGGACATTGATAAGTGGTGTAGCCCAAAACTCTGGCCTGTACTCCCTTCACAGATGGCATATTTCAAATGCATCGCAGTTTCTGAAAAAGCTCAAGGCCAAGGCATAGGCCCCAAATTACTTCATGCTTCTATTGTTGCTTTAAGACAGCAAGGTGCTTTGGCAGGTGTTGCGCATTTATGGAAACAAAGCCCAGGTAATGGCGCGGTGAAATATTTCACAAAAGCAGGCGGTGAGCTGATCAAGCTTCATGATAATCGCTGGACCGAGTTATGTGATACACAAGGTTATGTGTGTACAGTTTGTGAGAGCAGTTGTCAGTGCCAAGCGGCAGAAATGGCTTTACTTTTTTAAAGTTTAGTTACGAAACATTGCGCGGCTTCTAACCGCGCAACTACAGGCTTTTCCTACCAAGGTATTTGATCACCTTTATAGCTATAAAAGCCACCACTTTGGTCGTCAGTTAAAGACTCAATAACTTGCTTTAACCCCAGCGCTGATTCTTCCGCACTTATCAGTGCATTTGGTCCGCCCATTTCTGTTTGAACCCAGCCAGGATGTAGCGCTACCGTTTTAACGCCTTGTGATAACAAATCGTTTGATAGGCTTTTGACTACTGAGTTTAAAGCCGCTTTCGAACTGCGGTAAATGTATCCGCCGCCTTTGGTATTTTCAGTATGGCTACCAACGCGTGACGATAAAGCTGCGATTACTTTAAGTTCACTATTTAAGACTTGGGATACAAACGCTTCTGCAAGTTTAGTCGGCGCAATCACATTGGCTTCAAATACGTCACGCCAAGCACCTACATCGCAATTGCCAAAGCCATAACCTTTTGGCCCATAGAGCCCGGCATTATTCAAAAGCACATCAATGTTTGAGTCTGCTAATTTCATGCTCAAAGTTGCCATTTGCTGATAATCTGTAATATCTAGTTCATAGACCTGAAGCTTTTTGAATTCGCTCTTTAACTGATTAAGCGAAGTTGCAGTACTGCTGTTTCGACACGTTGCGATTACTTGCCAATCATCAACTAAAAAGACCTTGGTCAATGCTAGCCCTATGCCACGGTTTGCACCGGTAATAAATACTGTTTTCAATCGAGTTCACCCAATATACCCAAACTTCCTCAAGATGCATGATTCAGAGCGCTGCCTTCTGTTCTAGTTCAAGGAAAAGGACGCAGCGTAATGACGCGTCCTTTCCAAGTTCTTTGACAATGAAATAGGACTGAAAGCACGCTCCCTTGGGCGAGTTTGATTGGCTTTCATACTGCGTTATCAATTTTCGATTTAGAACCACTAGATCTTCAAATCGATGCCTTGTCTGACAGCCAATCAATTCTCGCTGAACCTCGTATCTTGAGGTGGTTTGGGTATATATTCAATACTTTGTGTCATTTTGCCATTTTTACATTTGCCATAACACCCCGGCTTTCTTGGGCAGCTGTTACCTCGAATACAAATGACTCTAAGTTCAGACGCTAGCCCCCGCTCTATCCAGTTAATATTTAGAATACGCGCCACACTAAGCAATTGCTGACGGATATTATGCGGCACAACCGTTGAGCCGCCATGTTTAATACAAAGTGCTTGTAGGTTCTCAACGACAGCTTGCGCATCAGTGCCTTGCGCATCAATGGCAGGGTTCAAATCAATCCCCATACACAGAACATGTTTTGCACCAGCTAAATCCTCAACTAATACAGATTCGCAACAATACAAACGCGTCTTACCATCAACGCTCAAAATTGAAAGCTGGGCACTGCTTTCTCGCGACATTTCTCCAAACTTTCTAAATACCGCCCAGTGCTGACAGGGATCTTCAACCTGACGCATATTACCCCAAGGCAGAGGAATACCATTGCCTCGATAAACCGCTTTCAACTTACCCGGTTTATACGCATCAAAGTAATGCCAATGTGGGTAGGGTGACACCACAGTCATGCGTCGCATCGCCACAGACACCGAAATATCGAGTTGTTTATGTACTGAGATATCGTATCCATAGCTGTCGAGTAATTGCCTAAACGGCGCTTTAGGACACAGTAATGCGCCAGCAAAAAAACTGGCTTCAAAGTCTTGCCAAGCTTGTAGAATATCTTGCGCATTGGGTGTGGTGTGTAATTCGGTTTCTTTTTGCTCAGCCCCACCTATCGATAAAATGCACTTAACCCCGTCTTGATTGTGTAGCACTGCATGTCCAATATGCACCGCTAAATCATATTTTAATCGGCTTTCTTTCGTTTTTAATTTCTCATTTAAAAACACAATATTAGGCGCTCTTAAAAAAGAACTGACTAATCGTGACTTATTAACTTGTTTTACTTCGTTATGGTTTTCCTTTTCATTAAACCATTTAATTTCTAACCCTTTTTCTTGAGCGATACGCATTAAATCGTTGGAGGTTAGATATAAGTTTTTATTGCCTACTTCTTCTGCTGCACGCTCTAAATCAGGAAAATGATTTTGATGATGCTCTTGGTGCGCACGAATTAATAAATGTGCGAATTGACGGCCGCTTATTCCCGTTTGAGACAGCATTTCTGGAATCGCAATTTGTAAAATATCATTACTAAACAGAAAGTTGGGCTCAAGAGCCATACCTGTGATCCCGCCACTTCTGCCTTTATCTGGGGTAATGGTATCTTTTTCAGGCTCACTGTCTAAAAACCACTCAACGGGCTTTTGAAATACTTGGGCGAGATTTTCAAGCATTTCTTGACTCGGCGTGCGCTTGCCGCGCTCTATCATAGAAAGGTAAGAAACAGAGGGCGCAGAATAGGCATCTACTCTCACACATCGACTAGATAAATCTTCTAATGTCAGATGGTTACGCTTCCTTAAATTACGTATTTTGGTCCCTAAAAAGTGAGATTTCCGCATTAATGTTGATGTCTTTTTCACTGCCGTCCCCTGCTTATATTTTATTCACACAGTAAAAATAGCAGATTTTGTAAAATTTACACTGTGAAATTCTTTTTGTGAAATTATAAAAAATATTCACATACACTGAATTCAACAACCAACAAAAACGATTTAACGAATGAGGTTACGATTATGACAGCACTAACTCGCAGTGAAATGACAGATCAAACATGCCAGAAAATGACACTTGCAAAACAATATCTTGATGAGCATTGCCCGCTTGATCAGGGTTCACACACGCAAGTGACACATTACTTGGTTTACTACAATCACCTAATGGCGTTTTTCGCAGACGGCAGTCACTGTGGTTTAGAGCAGCCAAAACAATTTGTTGCCCTTTGCGGACACCGTGATGATCCAACAGCTATTTTGCTTAAGAAAAAAGATGGCTTACATATTGAACTGACTTTCAACCGCCGTGGTGATGCAGGTAAAATTGATATGGCGCACATTGATGATATTCAAATGGAAACACAGCTCAGTGCTGTAGATAGTAATAATGACGCAACCCAACTAAAACGCCTTTGGATTAGCTTTTTAACAGGCATCGAATATTCAATTGTTCGTGAAGGTCAATCTAAAGCCTATACTGCAAAAGATGGCAGCGAGTATGTGCTGTAAAATCAAGTCACAAACAGCATGAAAAACCAGTGAGCACTGTGAAAAAACAGCGGTCGGTGCTCAAATTGTCAAAAACCAATGTTCATATGTTTGAGACTACACCAAATTTTAAAAAGCTGTCGTAGATAAAGCCTTTTTACCTGTGGAGAACTTCACTGCTGAAACCATACTTTATCTTTAACCCTTCAAGCGCAGCTAAAAATGCCTCTTGCTCAAATAACCCTTCAATTATGTTAAATTGACTCTCTAAAGAAGTTAGACTTAATAAAGCTCTGTAATATTGCTCATGAGATGCTTTTGAGAAATAAACTAAATCTCGCCAATGTGGGGGCAAACTAAAATAATAATTTAATGTTGCTCGACTGATCACAGCCAGATCAAGGCGTTGCTTTATCAAAATTTCTAGCAACTGTAATTCTGAGCTCGTTGGGGTCAGTTTGGCCTTCCCCGCTTTTAAAACAGGTGCAACTCTAAAGTAATGATACCCTCTCACCCCTCCAATATTTTTTCATAAAGAGATTTTTTACCTGCATAATCAAAAAGCTTTTTAACATGAGAAATAAATTCATCCTGATCATGTAATAAAGGCCTGGTCCAGAGAAACTTGGTTTTTTGCTTGTCTTTAAACCATACAGGGTGAACACCTAAGATCATGCCATCTAAGGTATTGTTGGCGATTTCTCTATTGAGTCTTTTAAGAGGTACAAACTGGGCGACAAACTGGTATTTGCTTTGAAAACGATGAAAAAGCTCAACCAGCTCAAAATAAAGCCCTGTTTCTAATTCTAACTGTTAAATATATGGCGGTTTTAAATGGTAGATATACACGTAAACTTTTTCAGCAGTATGTATTCTTTTTCCCTCTTCTTTTGTATTCAGTGACAAAGGCATTAATACCAAAAGAAGTAGAATAACTAAAAAGTACGGCACGATAATTCTATATTTATTTATCATTTAATTAGCTATAGACGATTTTTGAGTTTCTACAACTGCTAATTAATTATCAACGCTGCAAGAAAACCCACTAAAAATTAGGACCATAGCGGTTGCGCCACCACAAAAGTTCCTGCGAAAAGTTGAATACACTCTAATAAAACTGATTAAAGTAAGGGTTCTTTTATTGTGTCTTTGTACCAGTTTTTTGCTTGCTGTAATTGAGCTTTAATAAACTCATCTTTTAACGTCATATAAACTTGTATATCGTTATTACAAGCCCGAGCTGCGTCCGCTTTAATCTCAGCATACTGTAAAGCAGCTAGCTTATGCGCTTTTAAATAATCTCTAAAAATACGATGTTCAAACGCATGATCATGGCCTTGTTCAAAAATATGCACATGGTGGGTTCTTTGCAGGCCACCCTTTTGAAAGTAACGTCTTCCAACAATGCTATTCTCCCCCTTGCCAACAAACCCAAGCGCCGTGAATTGCGCAGTGAGATTATCTAAAAAGTCTAAATTTTTCACTTCAACAAGTATGTCGATTATGGGTTTAGCACATAAGCCAGGTACTGATGTACTCCCTATGTGTTCAATCAAAATCACTTGACCTTCAAGCAAAGATTTTAGTTGTTGTTTAACCTCTAAAAACATTTCAGGCCAAAGTGGGTTATATTCTACGACCTCAATAATTCTTGCCATTAACTTTAACCTTATTGCTTAAACGTATTAATTAAGAGATATTACACAGTTTCTACCACTATCTTTCGCTTGATAAAGTGCTCTATCGACTCGAGAAAACACATCATCGAAGCTAGTATCCTCGCAATTGAACTCAGTAAGTCCAATACTGACCGTGAGCTGGATTTTTTTAGCGCCGCATAGTAAGGATGACGCAACTTTATTTCTCAAACGTTCAGCAACATAGCCGCCTGCATTGATGTCCGTATAGGGTAACAATATTGCGAACTCTTCCCCGCCAATACGGGCGAAGGTATATTCTTCTCGCAACAGGTCTTGTACAGTTGAAGTAAGATTTTGTAGTACTTCATCGCCTATAGGGTGGCCAAACTGGTCATTAATATTTTTAAAAAAGTCGACATCCAAAGTTAACAAGCTAAAGCACGTATTTTGCCGTTTAAAAATACTAAATGCTTTCTCTGCCTCTTTTAAAAAATAGCGACGGTTGTAAATACCGGTTAAATCATCAGTGTTAGCTAAACGCTTAAACTCTTCTTTTAGCTTGAAAATCTCAGTTACATCAGTTGAGAAACCAATAAGAGAGCGCTTGCCTGCCATGGTCACTGGTACTTTAACGCTTAAATAATGCTGAGTTTCTCCATTATCAACCATAACTTCCTCAACACGTTGCACTTGCTGCTCTGTAATGGCTTTAGAATCACTCGCATGAAAGTGCTCCGCGGTGTCTTTAGGCAAAATATCTTGCTCTTTTTGACCAATTATTTGGTCTGAATCTAGACCGAATAAGTTCGCGACTTTGGAGTTCACATATAAATAACGTCGTTCCTCGTCTTTCATGTAAACATATGCTTCTACATTATCTAGAATAACGCTCAACAGTTGTTTTTGTTCTTCAACTTGCTCTCTAAGACGCTTTTCTTCGGTGATATCATGTGCGACACCTACCAAGCCGATGATATTTTTTTGTTTGTCGAATAGTGGGGTTTTAATAATCCGGTAAACTCTTTGTTCTGAAGTATGACGAACAAAGTTTGTTTCTTCAGAGGCAATTTGCTGCTTACCAGACAATACTTTCCTATCATTTTCAATTATTTGCTGAGACATTGAAAGGTCAAAAAACACGCTATCGTCTTTACCAACTATGTCATCTTTTGAACATCCAAATAATGCCTCAACTTTATCATTTGCATATATGTATTTCCCTTGCATGTCTTTTACGAAAATATAAGCGCCTAAGTTGTCACATATATTAGACATTAAAGACATAGGCTCACTTGTGACGATATTTTGTATATTTTCCAAAAAATTATCCCTTATAGATTTAATATTTTTTGAACATTCTTTCGGTAGTGCTTCTAAAGAACAATGCAAACTTAGCACAACTAAAGCAAATAGAAACTGATTTGCGAGTAATCACTTCACTTTTAGGCTTGATTAATCAATTCAAGATACAAATTGTATACAGTATTTTATTTTTGTTTATTAATATGCACTTTCGGCTTTTAATTATCTTCACTCTATTATCTTCTTTTTTCACTCAAGCACTGGATATAAAAGTACACACGCTGCCAGTTCAAAGTGAGCTCACAGCAAGTGCAATTAGCGGAAAGCTTATTTGGGTCGCCGGTAACAAAATTACTATTTATAAGAGTTTGGACAAAGGTAGGACCTGGATTAATAGTGGATTCAAATCTAATAAAAATTTGATTTCAGAGACATAGAAATCATTAATTACCAAACCGCCATTGTGATGACGGCAGGATATGGTGAAGATTCGCGTTATTCATCACCAACAATCAAGGGAAGAGCTGGAGGTTACTCTATCAAAACCCTGACTAGAAAGGCTTCTTTAATAGCATCGCCTTAGTTAACAGCAAGCTTGGTTTTCTGATGGGCGACCCTGTTAACGAACACTTTATGCTAAAACACACAAAAGATGGTGGTGAAACATGCCATGCCATTAATATGACACATTTTCCAGAGATTGAAAAAGATGAAATCGCATTTGCCGCTAGTGGTAATACGCTCATTTCTGATCGCCAAAATGAAATCTATTTTGCGACAGGTGGCAACCAAGCTGCGATATATCAGTACAATTATAAAACTAAAACAAGCCATAAAACTCAACTTCCCCTTTATAGCAAAGAGAAGACATCTGGTGCTTATAGTGTCGCGTTCAATAGTAAAAGTGATCTATTTGCACTAGGAGGCGACTATAAACAAAGACAAGGTCTATATGAAAACATTGTTTTAATAAATAAGAATGGTCGACCAGTAAATCAAGCGGTTAACTTTGGAGGTCTCATTACAGCGATGCAATGCGCTCACAACTTTTGTATTGCTGTTGGTAAATCAAATAGCTATATGTCGAAAGATAATGGTTATCAATGGCAACCCTTTAAAAGCACTAGCTTTGAGGGGTTTTATACTTTAGCCCAAAGTGAAGGCACTTTTATTGCCGCAGGTACACAAGGTAAAGTAGCTGTCATAAATCAAGATAACTCATGGTTTTGAACACTGAAATCTTGGGTTTTTGAGCACAAAAGCTTATCTTTAAATTAGGTCTGTATGTTTATTTAGAGGAACTAAAATGCGTACTATCGAAAAAGAACTGTATCAACTTAGTGCTGATGACATATGTGTTTACGCTGTTGTTAAAGGCTCATGGAGCTATGACGAAGCGATCCTGTTCAGCAAAGACTTTTTAGACATTATTAAGACATTTGAAGGAAAGCCTTTCACACATCTGGTCTACTTTGATGGATTCACTTTTTCAGTGCCAGAAATTGAAGAAATCATTCAAAAATTGGTAGATAAATTAGTATCTCAAGGTTTAAGATTTACCGCTCAAGTTATCCCATTTGAGTACTACAACATCACTCAGTTTCAACTTGCAAAAATGACGCAAACTAAAGGCTTATTTGTCAAAAAATCTTTCAACTGTTTAATCGATGCACAAGATTGGTTAGAGTCTCAATCTTTCAATATGCCTCATCAAGATAACCACTTTGAATGCGAAATATTTAAAAGTTTAAAAACAGGGTGATAACAAAAGGTTAAGAAATGTAAACAACATAAAAACTTGTTTATTAATAATTTAAGTCAAACCAAGTCTCTAAAATCACACCAAAATAAAACAATAAATTTACAATTGTATTGATAAAGGTGCAAAAAAAAGTATAAATTGTTCCTCTTTTGAACAGGAGGCGGCAATATGAAACGTATCTTATTTATCTCACTCTGCGCTGTGATCATAATCGCAACATTTTTCTTTACTAAGCATAGTGAAGATGAGCAAAATATTGTCATCGCACAAATCAGCAAACCTGATGTAGTCAACGTAAGTCCCCCTTCTGTACCTGCTAAGAAAGAAACGCACATTGACGATACTAAGCCATTAACGAAAACTGATGTCAGATCAGAGTTTTATGCAATTAATAAACTATCAGAAAAAGCTAAATCAGTGCTTTCTGAAGCGGGTGTGTTGCCATCAGATCTAAATAACGAGGCTTACGTTGAATTTGACCTTCCCTCTCTTCGAGCATTAGAAGCAGGCGACAATTTTGAGCTGATGATCCCCCAGTCGGCAGAAACTTTTATCGCAGAAGTCACATTTATTGATGTCGCAGGAAATGGCGATAAGAGTATTTTTGGTAACGTAACTGGTGCAGATGGTCGCTTTCATACCACGGTTTTAACCGTAGGCAAAGATGCGGTTTATGGTCAACTTACCGCACCAAGTGGAAATTATGTATTTGAAACTAAAGACCAATATGGATGGATAGCTGCAAAACGGGACTTGTATAGAAAACACGTTGAGTTCGAGCATTCTGAGTCTGAACATCACTCAGATGCACAACACACGGAGCATGAAAAAACTGACATTTTTGCTCCTAAATTTAACAAAACTGACAAGTAAGGAAAACAGATGAAAACATCACTTAAAACACTGGTCGCTGCATCTGCAATTGCGTTTTCTGGTTTCGCTTCGGCTGTTACCATTGATATCGGTATTTTATATACAGACCAAGCAGCTGCTAAAACAGCAAACATCAATACTAAAATCAACCAACTTATTGCCTTTTCAAACCAGGTATATCAACAAAATGGTGTTGATATTCAACTTCGTTTAGCTGGTAGCCAAAACCTTGGAAATTATGCCATCACACCTGAATCTGGATGGTTAAATGCCGTAACAAATAGCACATATGTTGCAGATCTTCGCAACACTTGGCGTGCCGATATGGTTGCTGTGCTAGGTACTGGTGAGAGTGCTGGTAATGGTTTAATTTCATGTGGTTTAGCTTGGGTTGGCCAAGGCTCTAACGGTAACTTATATAGCTCAATGAGCGATCGCATGTTCAGCATTACTGCCATTGATTGTGGTGCAACGACATTTGTACATGAACTAGGGCACAATCAAGGCCTTGCTCACTCGCGTAAACAAGGTGATACATCTGGCGGTGTTTACGTTGATGGTATGGGCCACGGTGTACAAAATAGCTTCGCAAGTATCATGGCTTACCCACACGTGTTTGGTTCAGCAACTCAGTACGATTATTTTGCAAACCCAAATTGGTCTGTAAATGGCGTACCTTATGGTGTTGTAGGTCAGGCATATGGCTGGAAAACAGTCAACGATACTAAGTACAGTATTGCTAACTTTAAGTAATATGATGTAAAAATAAAGAGAGGTGTATTGAGCACCTTTCTTTTAAATTAAGCATGTTAAAACTGTATAAATGCCCTTCATCTTTTATTTCTATTCTAAGAATAAAATCTTTTTTCTAAAGTACCCAAAAAGTTTGTCAATGACTTGGCAATGTCATATTTGCTTGATATGCTGAAAAAGAATGTATAAGCGCTTGTTTTAAGTACATTAATCAGCTTTTAGCAACAATCAGCTCTTCGCTAGAAATAAAAATAAATTGAGTTTTCACATGTCTTTATCGCAATTTTCAGATCAACTCATACATGAGCAATTTTCGTCAGCCCAATACCAACTTTTACATAAAATTGGTGAAGGTGGATTTGGTAAAGTTTTTAAAGCAATACAAGTCAATACTGGTCAGCATGTTGCCATTAAGTTTTTAGCAATAGAACCACATAGTGAAGAGCAACAAAAACAGCGCTATGTAGAGCGGTTTAAAAGAGAAACAGCATTAAGTAGTCAACTACAACACCCAAATATTGTCAGGTTACTCGACAAGGGTCAGATTAACGATAATTTGTTATATGGGGTATTTGAGTATGTTGAAGGGCAATCCCTTAGAGAGCATTTTATTCAAGAAGGTGCACTAAACGCCGTTGATGCCAAAGAAGTCATGCTTCAGGTCCTTGACGCCTTAGTTCACGCTCATCAAAGCGGTATAGTTCATAGGGATATTAAACCTGCCAATATCATGCTCACCAAAACGGGGGCAAAGACACACGCTAAAATTCTCGATTTTGGTATTGGCACGCTCACTCAAGATAGCCGCCAAGCCGACTTTAATACACTAACTCTAACCCAAGAAACACTAGGCACACCATCTTATAGTGCACCTGAACAATTGCGCGGTGAACCTGCAACAGAAAAAACCGACCTTTACGTTTGGGGTTTAGTTTTCTTAGAGTGTTTAACTGGCCTACCTGCAATAACCGGGTCAAGCATTGCTGCTGTTTACCATAAGCAATTAAGTGATATGCAAGTATCAATACCAAGTAGCTTACTGGGTCACCCCATAGCAGATTTATTGCGACGTGTATTAATTAAAAACGCCACCGATAGAGTAATTACTGGTGACGCGCTTTATCAGGAAGTAGCCCAAGTTAACATGTCTAACCTGGTTGGCGTGTTAGCAGATCTGCGAGTACAACAGCAAGCAGATGATGACACGATGATCATGCGTGATGATGGTCCTGCTGGTGCGTCAATGCAAAATTTTACAGCCCATATTGAGCGTAAACAGATCACAGTTTTAGCAATGCGACTTAGCAGCAAAGTGCTAACAGACAAAGAGCTTGATTTAGATATTGTCGATACTCTATTTAGATCTCAACGTAATCACTGTATAGATATTGCGACGCGCTATGGTGCCACTCATGTTGGTAACTTAGCAGATTCAGTGTTGTTTTATTTTGGTTACCCAATAGCATCTGATAACGACACACGCCTTTGTGCTCGCACAATTTTAGATGCTATCAGTGACATCGCTAAGCGTAACGCACTTAATCAAGAAGCACATGGTGTGCAGGTTAATGTGCATGCAGGTATTCATGCGGGAGTGTTCACAACCTATGCTACCGCTATGCCTGAAGGCCATATTGCAAATACTGCGATGGCGCTAGCAAGAGAAGCCGGTGAAAGACAAATTTTATGTAGTGAAGAGTCAAGGGCCATTCTTGAACCCTATTCAGAGTTTGAATATTCTGGTGAAAAATTACTAAGCAGTAACCTTAGTAAAGAACGTATATTCAGCTTAAAAGGTGAACGCCGAGTAGAAGCCTTTGGCTTTATGCGTGGCACAAGAAATAGCCATGAACTCGTTGGAAGAAGCAATGAACTACAACAGTCTTTATCAATCTTTAATCGCGAAACCACAGAAAGCCGCTTTACCCATATTCATGGTGAAGCCGGTATTGGCAAATCTCGTCTATTACAAGAAATCAGAAGTAATGCGTCTAAGTACCAACACCTTGTCGCACAGTGTTTACCTGAGCATCAAAATAATGCGCTTTACCCTATTCTGAATCTGGTCCGTTATTTGTATAACACAAGTAATTTGACCACAGCACAAGCAATAGAAACCTTTACAGCCATTATAACAGAGCATGACAACACGTTAGATTGTGAACAAGCATTACCTATCTTACTAATCTGGCTAAATATTGAATTAAATGATGAATTAACAGCCTCAACATTGGCACCTGATGCGCAAAAAGGTTATTTGTTTAAAGCTCTTACTGCATTATTAATGAGTCAGAGCTTCACAATCAACGCTAACAAACTATACATCGTCGAAGATATTCACTGGGCAGACATAACAACCATTGAATTTATTCAGCACTTCGCGAAGCAACTCCATAATGGCGACGTACTTATAAGTACTTCACGTCAAAAAGTACCTACCCAATTACAAGATCTCACTTTGCTAGAAGTTGGTTTGAAGAAATTAACTCAGCAAGCAACTGAAGACTTCATCGTAAAACTGTTTGATGATCAAGCCGTATCACAAAACGTCCTTGATGTGCTTGTAAACCGAACTGATGGTATACCCCTGTTTATCGAAGAACTCATCGGTATGTTAAAGCAAAGAGAATTAGTCAGTGTCATCGATGGCGAGATTAATTTCATAAGCCCCGAAAAGTTAGATCAAGTGCCTACCAGCCTGCGTGAGTCACTTCAGCAAAAACTCGACAGCCTAGTTCATGCAAAAGAAACCGCTCAACTGGCTGCCACCATTGGTCGTGAGTTTGAATATGAACTGCTAGTTGCCGCTTCATCATTAAGTGAAAACCAAATTCAAAATGACTTAAATGAACTGGTAGCAAAAGACTTAATTGTTCATCAACGCAGTGTGGACCATGATAGCTATATCTTTAAGCACGCATTGGTCAGGGATGCGGCTTATGATTCTATTTTAGACAGTGACAAAATAAAAATTCATTCTAATATTGCAGACAAAATTCTCAGTTTAAAGAATGAAAATAACTATATTTCAGAGCTATACAACCATTTTAATTTATCAAAGCAATACCTTAAAAGTGTTAATTATGGGTATAAAATTGCCAAATCTCATTCTGTCTTAGGCTTTTATACTTCAGCATACAACTTACTTGATAGCTGTATAAAATCTGTATCAATTACAGAAATTGATGAAAACCCTATAATATTTGTAAAAATAAATTGTTTAAAAATTAGCTGCTTAGTTGCTATTGAAGGGTCTGGGAGTAAAGAAATACTCTCAATATCCTCCTACAACAATGATTTAATAAAAACCTTAAAAAGCTCAGATCTTTCACATGACTTAACTCATTACATTCATCATATAAATTGGTCAACAATGACCTATCATCATATGATATCAAATAGAATAAAAGCATTAGAACTAGCATTACTTGAGTCAACAAATGCCAGCTCTTTAAACTATACAAATGACCAAAAAATTGTTTCTTTTATACAAGTCGCTAATTGCTACCTTCTTGATGGCAATGTCAAAGAATCTTATATATATGTTCAAAAAGCTTTAAATATATTCACCTATAAAGATGGAAGCTTCGAGGATAACTCATGTCTTGAGTACGGGTTTTCGAGCAAAACCTTCCTGTATATGATCAAAGCGTCTTCAGAAGCAGCATTCAACGACAGTAAAGCTAAAGAATCTATCTATTCGGCGATAGAAATAAGCAAAAATGCAAAAAGCCCAATTAGCGAATTAATGTCTCTTGGTTATGGAGCTATCTGCGGTTATTTATTAAATGACAAATCCTTTATTTCTGTATGCATAGAAAAAATGTCAACACTTCTTCTAAAGCATACTGATCTTAGCCACTTTTCTATGTATCTTGATATGCCAAATGCTTTCATTAAGAGAGATATTGAGAGCTTAGAGCAATCTATTCGTATTATGGAAGAAAGCGGCCAAACCCAATGGCTTAGCCTATATAAGTGTATGATGATTGATATTTTAAAAAGTCACGGTCTTCATAAACAAGCTAATGAAGTTGTTTTAACTACATTAAAATGGTGTGAAAGTAGCAACGAAAAGGTTATGTACAAAAAGCTAAAAGAATATTTAAAAGAAGGGAATCATGAAAAATAATTATAAAAACACCGGTTTTATTCATATTGAAGACTTTTTTAGTGATCAAGAGTTTGAGACTCTTATAGGGTTATCTAAATCTATAGTTCGCGAAAATGACTTTTTAGATTTTGAGATTAAAGATTTAGAAAAACTTCACCTTACTAATAGTAGTAAGTTTAATGAGTTTAGCGCTAGAGGTTATAAATCTGAAAAGTTATATAAATATATAAATTCAGTACTAAAACAACGCATAGATAAAATAATTAAAGAGATATATAAAGATAATTTTTTCATAGAAGACGATGCGACATTGCTTGCTTGGTACCCAGAGAACTTAATCAAAGGTTTTACTGGATATCATCAAGATGGGCCATCTGATGAGATACCTCATGGCTTCCCTCATTGTTGGATTCCACTTACAGATGAGAGAAAGGAAAATTTTGAATGTATACCTAAAACACATACTTTTGGTAATTTTCCTCATAGCCATATGGGGCACTTTATTAAAGTAGAATCAAATATCGTTGAACAGTTTAAAGAGAATAAAAAGTCTTTTTTTGTTAAGCCTAAAGATCTTTTTATTTTTAATACACGGCTGATGCATTGCTTAACAATCAACAACACTAACTCAATAGCATGGTCTATTGAATTCATCGTAAAATAAGGAAAAAAAATGAGTAATTTATTAAAACTATTAAGTGAAATTACAACTAATCAATCAATGCTAAACAGCTTCATTAACAATGAAAATGTTCTTTTTAAAGCATTTAACATTGATGAAAAGACGCAGAATGCTTTTAGAAGCAATGATGATGGCAAATCATTACTAGATGCTGTGAAGCTTGAGCTAGATGCACACGCTGCACCTTCAAAAGTAGTGGTACAACCTGATTACCACAGTGCTGCGCCAGTATTACATTTGGTAGATGCTTTAGTTCAAAACGAAGCTTTCCGTAACGTTTTTGTTTCGAATGAAAATGGAATTCGTGATGGAGCGGCTAAAGCATATGGTGTCAACGACACTCAAGCAGACACTATCGCGGCATTAATCGAAAAGAAAGAAGGTTACGAAACCGACCTTGATGCTGTTCTTGCTGATATTAAAGAAGAATTAGTTAAAATCAAAAATAGTTAATACATTTTGGGGCCTAATAGCTAGGCCCCTTTAAATAATGTACCTAATCATTTTTAATACTGATATTCCCGTGGCGAAGAGTCACTTGCTCAAATTTGTGAGATAAAAAAGCATCTTAACAAGAAGAGAAAATTAAAACTTTATATTTAGAAACATTAACATCAGATTACTCTCTATTATCCGTTGCTACTAGAATATCTTAGTGTGGACCTGAGCTTTATCAAACTTTGCCTAAGCTGGAAACAAGCGCATATGTGTGGCCTGGTCGGTCAAGAAAGTGTGGATAAGCGGAGTAACAACCTGCAAGACTCATTATAAATGTTAGGTAAAGACACTTCACCTTATAGTCAAACAAGAATAATACGATTCATAAACATCTTATGTTAACTTTACGTAAATTCATTCTTTGTCCATATTTCAACTTTACAATGAAGTCTGGCTTTAACACAAAGGATTCAATAATGCGTCGATACTTACATACATTGGTTGCAGGCGCCTTACTTACAGCGCTGTCTGGCTGTGGGTTTGGTGACAATGATGACCCCAAAATAGATATCATACCACCTGATAATTCAGCTACAGAACCACAAACAAACATTGCCATTACTGAAATTTCAACTGGCCCATTAGATGTACTAGAACCAAACAGTACATTTAGAGCTTACTACGATGTGCATGTAAAAGGCTTCGACGACATTGACGTTGATGTACACTTTTATTTAGTGCATGCCGCTGAACTAGATGAGTCTGGTGAAACTGAAGTTGAAATAGACGAAGTACACAAAGTTGGTGCATTAGAACTGGTTAGCGTTCGTGAAGGTGATCACACCTTTGATATAGACATTACTGTACCTAACGACTTAATTGGTGGTCACTACCATGTAGTTGCGCAAATTGACCCACACGATGATCATGCCGAAGACTTAGAAGACGATAACCACCCTTCTGTTGATCACGAACCATTCTCTGAAGGCGACTTTCCGTTCGCTGATATTCAAGTACGTGTACTTGAAAACCACGATTACAAATTACTTGGTGCTGAATTTGGTCAAGAAGCATTAATCTTAGACGTACCTGATACCCAAGATGGAACAAGCCACCACCACTCAGATTTAGTTGGTTTTATTGAAGCTGACTATGAAGGGGTTGATTTAGGTGACTCGGTTATCACTGCTGAAGTCATGGTAAACGGTAACTGGGTACCAACGCATTTTTGGAATGCTGAAACGCAAGGTTATGAAGATCAAATCTTACATACTTTCACAGCGGGTCTTCATGATGAGCACATTGGCTTTGATATCGCGTTAGATGATGAACTATTAAAGACCATTCATGATGGTTATGACGCTGCGCAAGAACAAAACCTACAAGTGCGTTTCACTTTGACTGACACAGGCACCAATGCTGAAACAATCACTGACAATAATATAATTGAAGCTGAGATCCCGCTTTATTTCTTCAGTGGTGACGAAGATGTAAGTGAAGATGAAGGTGTTGCTAAACGTGGTGGTCCACAGTATTCAGTTGGTTTAGCTAACATCAAATTAGAAAAATCATTTGATAAATCTTATGGTAACAAGTCTAAGTTCAGCGTAGGTGTTGACTTAAATGGCACATTATTCATTGTTCCAACTGGTGATATCGGTGGTCGAGTAGCAGGTGAAGGTACTGTTGAAGCTTACTTCTTCAACGCTAAAAATATACTTTTTAGTATCTCTTATGATGGCAGTGCATACGTAAGTGGTTTTAATACGGGTTACGCATCCGAGATGATCATCTTTAATAACGTTGTATTTGAAGATGAGAAGTACACAGCTAAATATGAAAAGTCGTGGGAGAAAAAGTGGGAAGAGAACAAAGTATTAGCTAAAGCTCGCTTTACAATTGGCCCTGTTCCTATGAGTGTTGAAGCGGGTGTAAATGGTAGCCTTGGCTTCGAATTAACGGTTGGCTATAACGCTGAACTATATGCTGAAGGTGACTTATTCCATGTTGACTTTGGTGCATTTGGTCGTGGCGGTATTGACTTAGCTCTTGTTTCTGCGGGTGTTCAAGCTGTACTTACTCTAATAGATAATACTTTTGCATTAGAATCAAATGCAGGCTTTGCTCTTGCTAGTACAGGTAACAGCAAACCACATATTTACTATGGTATTGAGCTTAAAAATGATCTTGATGTAATCTCAGGTAAGTTTGGTTTATACGCTAAAACTGTCGGTGTTAAATGGTGTAAGAAATGGGGTATTCCTTACCCATGTGGTAAGAAAGAAACTAAATATGACCTATGGCTATACCAAACTAAGAGTGTTTACAATAAATCTTGGACACTTTACTCAAAAGAGGACGAAATCGAATTATGATAAGTTCGTTTCGTAAATCTTTGCTTGCCGCGCCAGCTTTGGCGCTGGCAAGCGCACAAGCTTATGCCCAATGTCAGACACAGTTTAATTTCGACATTAAAACTTATACGTCTTTTGACTACAGTAAACTCAATAGTGCTGCGCAAACTACACAAGTAGACTTGCAAGGTGTGCTATCTGTTAAGCCTGCAGTTAAAGGAGAAGACAAAAATTGGTGGGCAGTTAAAGCCGACCAAGTAAAAATTGTTCAGGGTATTACTCAAGTCCCTGCGCCTAGTTATCAAACTGCTTTTGCCTTTAAACTTAACGAGTATGGCTTGATCAGCGACTTTCATTTTACTGATAGGCTGGACGACCAAACTCAGCAAAAGCTAAAAGGTTTAGCATATTACTTACAATATCAGACAAAGTTAGCCGATATAAAACCAGAGCAAGATACTCTGGGAACTTACAAAGCTGATTATAAGCACACTGATAGCAAAATCAGTTTTACTAAAACGCGATACGAATTAGATAAAGATGTGGCACTTAATTCTTTCAATCAAGTAGACATCTTACATTCAGAGCACACCATTGAGCCATCAAGCTGCTTTATGACCCTACGAGAGGGTAGCGAAGAGCTAGATTTAGTCGGTCAAGATTTAACGTTTCATTCAAAGCAGCGTTATTTAATTACCCAGTTAAAAACGCCTGTAGCGACTGACTTATTTAATATGCATGTCGACTTAGAGCAATGGCAGACACAAGCTATTGAGCTGACTGAAGATGAAAAAGCACGCTTAGCTGCCGAACTGAAAGCATTTTTAACGCAGCAAGATATTACTCAAATCGACGCATATACATTGTCGTTATTACTAAAAAAATACGACGCAGTTTTAGGCACGTTACGAGATGTGTTTGTTACGCAATTATTGAGCGACAATGCGCAAATGCGTTTATTTAATGCATTAGGCCAGCTCGATACCGAAGCGAGCCAACTACTGTTAAGCAATTTATTGGTTGATACCGAAAAGCTACCTGTAACGCAATTTAGAGCACTACGAGCTTTAACTCAGGGTGAAACTGCGCTTACACAACAAGTGACCGATACTTTGTTAGTATTACTCAACGATGGCTTTTTAAGTCTTGATAGTGAAGTGCAATCAAGCTTTTATATGACGCTGGGTATTTTACTTAATAACCGTGCCGACTCGCCGGCTGCCCAGCAATTAGCCCAAGCGATTACTGAGCAAATCACTTTAGGTGAAAATGAAGCTAAAACTGCTGATTTGATTACCGCTTTAGGTAATAGCAGAGATGAGCAGCATGTTGCGCTTATCGAGGAGCATCTAACTGACGCAAGCCCTCGAATTGAGAAAGCGTCTATCAGAGCATTGGGCATGATGCAAAGCGAAGAAGCCTACAGCAACCTCGAAAAGCATTTTAGTAAACATTCAGGCCGCAATACCAAAGCCCTTGTCACAGCACTAGGTAACTATCAAATGCAGCCAAAAACCAGTGATTCGGTGCTAAACATTGCTGTGAATGATGACGATGACAATGTTAGGTACGCAGCAATCAATGCATTGGCAAAGCAAGAAAATCAAAAAGGCATTAAACAAACGCTTAGAATGGCTTTAAAAACTGAGCAATCTAAACGTAACTTTAAAGCAATCATTAAGCTACTGCACAAAAAAGACTAAAAAAGGCGCTAAGGCGCCTTTTTTAGTCTAAGTTTTTAGACTCTACTAAATAGTTTCGCCATATAATGTTTAATGACGCCTAGTACTTTTATAAGCACCACTTTCGCCCTCAAAGAAACGCGACATAATAAAAAATAGGAGGAGCCCCTCCTATTCGAAAAATTAAAACTAAATATCAAATTTATATTTAACTATTTTTGAGACTGAAAATCTGGGTGACCAGACCTATTAAGCATAAAGCTGTAAAGGTCAACATAACGTCTTATGTTTTGCTGAGTGCTTGATCCTGCGCCGTGACCTATCTTATCGTCAGCCCTAATCAATAGCATTCCTGAATGCTCTGATGATAAATACTTTGCAGCAAATTTTGCTGTATGCCAATAATCAACCCTTTTGTCATTAAGACCTACATCAAGGTAGATATCTGGCAAAGCACTAACATCATTAAGCATTTCATAAGCGTCCATTGCAAGTATTGCTTTAAAATCCTCTTCATTTTTAGGGTCACCTAATTCACCAATTTGGTTCGCGCCATTCTTAGACTGTAAAATTCTTGTAGGGTTAAGAATTGCAACTGATAGCGCTGCATGGCCAAAAAGATCTGGTCGTTTTAAAACTGCGGGACCAACTAAAACGCCCCCCATACTCACGCCATATGCGCCTAATAAATTTGGCTCGGTTCTGCCTGTTTTCACTAAATGCTCAGCACAAGCGATAAAATCAGCATGGCCATTTGGTTTATTCTTGCCTCTTCCCATCTCATGCCAAGTTCGGCCTTTTTCACCACCTCCTCTGACATGACAATTTACCCAGATACCCCCCTCTTCATTGAATGGGAACATCCTTGGGCGATAATTAGGCCTAATTGAGGTACCGTAGCCACCATAGGCATATAAAATCGTTGGAGATGGGTCTTTTAAATCTGAAGATTTGCCATATATTGTTACCGGAACCAAAGTGCCATCTGCACTCTTAGCGAACTCTCTCAATACTTTATAGCCAGTTGGAAGCTCATGTGTAGCGCTATTCAAGCCTAAAGAAGTTATCTCCCCAGAGTTATATTTGAAGTATTCTCGAGAATGCATTGGACTTTCTACAGAAAATATTATCGCGTCTGAAGCGTTGTCACTTGAAAGAGATCTAACTACGCCATCAAATGGAAGAGAAATATTAGTGATCTTTTTATTAAGATCTACGAAGCGTACGTTATCAAAACCATCTTTCATGCTGACAACAAACAAACCACTATTTACAGCAGTAATTGATGTAAGGACTTCATCACCTTCCCCTAAAACTGGCGTAGCATCATTGAGATTTTGTGACCTGTTTAAGTCAAGTTTCAATACCTCTCCATCAGGGGCTGTTTTTTTAGATAGAACATACAATTCATTACCAATTAGTGCACTGCTCGATATTCTATCTTTATAGTCCGCTACAACCTGCCATTCTGATTTACCTTGCTCTTTAATCAACAGTCTGTGATCAGGTCTAGCTCCGGTGCCTTTGCCTAATACCCAACGACTATCTTTTGGATAAATTACAACAGGGAATTCAGCAGAATTAAAATTAGCCCCGTTGTCTATTTCAACCCCTAGCTCTAGATTACGCTCAGCGCTTTCTAGTTTAACATTCTCAACAACCATTCCTTGAATGGGATCGTTGTCTATTGCATATGTCATTTTAGTGATAGAAAATTCTGTATCGTTTTTCCAACTGGCAACAAACTCACCCCATACAGGAGATACCTCTGTGTCTAAAATTCGCAAAGAATCTGTATCAATAATTCTAACAGTTCCAACTTCAGAACCGTCTGGAGAAATGTGAAAAGCAATATATTTACCGCTAGGAGAAACTGAGTAACTATGTATTGCTGCCGAACTACCATCATTATTGTTGTACTTAGCAGGGTCGACAATTAAGCGCTCTTCTCCTTCTATACGAACATATAATTTTCCGACGGAGTCAGTAGAGCTCTTATGCAAATAAAAAAGTTTATCGCCTGACAACTTGGCTTGAGAAAAGCTCGACTGTGCGCCAAATAACTTTGTAGTCGCTTCTTCTAAACGAAGCCTACCTGCTTGAGACCCAAGCAGCTCATCTGTTTGTTTGGCTGAACTTAACATCCAAGCTTTCAGTTCATTTTCTTCTTTTTCCATCCAACGATATGGATCATTTATTTCATAACCAAAAACTGTTTCCTTTTTTGGTATTTTTTTAGGTGACTTATTAATTGAGGCATCGTTTAATGCGTCATGATTGGAGCAAGCAGCCAAAACTGCTATGGAGATCGTAATAAGTAGGTATTTCAAAACATATCCTTTGAGAGTGTGCATAATTAAAAAAATTTAATCGCAAGCGAGGATACTTAATAACATTTTGACCGTCAAACATTAATGCTTATAAATCAGCAAGTTGAACTTTAACCTTTCTTGTAAAATTCATTCCCTGCTTTACATTGCATATGGAGTACAGCCTAATACCTACACAGTGTCTAGAGACCATAAATTAAGTGGGAGATGATAAATAAAAAACTCTGTTCCTATGAGCTTGCAGCATAACCACTTATGAACGCTCTATAAATTATAATGTGAAGATGCCAAACCAGAAATGGGTTGTACGTTTAATTCGTCTCAATACAACCAATACCGACATTTATTTTTTGCATGTATTGTGCAAGCATTTGTGATGCAGCGTCTTTTGAACTCAAATTATCAAAAACCCCTTGTTGATCGGTAGCACTTCGATGTTGTCCAAGCTTGAGCTTACCCTCTATACTTAAAATTTCTATTTCAACTCCAACGATAGCGCGAGACAAACGCGCATTAAATTCATGATTATAAATATCAACTTGATTGAATAAGTCTGCTTCGTATTTTTCAACTGTTTTAGTCACTACAGCCATTGTCTCTTGTCCATCGAGAAGTTTTACTCTTCCTTTAACGTTTACCGCAGCATAGTTCCATGTCGGTACGGCAGGGCCTTTTTCATACCAACTAGGAGAAATATATGCATGGGGCCCTGAAAAAATAATCAGCACTTCTTTTGCATCTAAGACTTTGTGATGTGAATTAGCTTTTGCTAAATGTGTATAGAGCGTGTTGCTATCTTGATCAAAAATAAATGGCAGGTGTGAGCTAACTAAATCTTGTGAAACTAAACATCCAAAACCAAAGTCATGGATAAATTGGACGGCAACAGCGTCGGGCATTTTTTGATTTTTTGGGATGTGCATAGTGTTACTCCTATTTGTTTAGAAGTAACACTAGTCAAATTTGGTCTATAAATATTCAACCAAAAACAAATTAAGTAATAGACCAGAGAATTCAAAAGTAGTTTGTAGTGATCTTTTTAATGTATGCCAAGCTATATGAATACAAGGTGCCACAACTCATCATGCTTATTGATTAAAACTAATCTCTCTAGACTCCAATAAGAATTGCTCTCCTGAGTGAAAATTAATTTCTATATAGAAAATATGATTTTGTTTATATTTGGGTTCTGTATTGAGCGCCAATTGGGTGATTTCTGCAGGCATATTGTCTGGCTGCGCAATGAACTCTGCCACAGAAAAATAGTCTACATCGCCATTTTGTTCACTGTAATAAGGAGAGTGTACGTAATCTAGGTACACCACATCAAAAACATCATTCAAACTGCTTCCTGCGGGTAAATCATCATTGAAAGCGGCACTAGAAGTAATCTTAATACTCGAAATGCGCTGCTCTGTGAAAGGTAACACAGGTGAGCAAGCATATGCTTTACTCATGAGTGAAAAGTCAAAGATAGAATCAAATCGTTTAGCGAGCGAGTTTTTCTCTATATCAAGTTTTATAATAAAGTTCTGAAAGTCAATGGCGTCAAGACTTTCATAAGCATCTCCACCAACATACTCTCCCCGCAGATCAGAATTAAATACACTCAGTGTATAGTCTTGAATAACATATTCTGGAGTACTCAGGTCTCCGCATGGCGTGTCTGGTCCCTCATCATTACTACAACCAGCAGTTAATAAGGCAAGGAAAACTGAGGTAAATACGGTGCAGCGTTTCATAGGTGCATCCTTTCTAGTTCAAATAAGCGTTTCTATTTTGATTCCAAATCGAGTTTATGAAAAGCCTTTAGCATCAGTTTTTAGTTTTATTCTTATCTAGTTTGTAAATTAATGTAACCGGGCAATAAAAAGGCCAAAACCTAAGGTGGTTTTGGCCTTTTGCTCTGGGGGTTGTTTTATAAAAAAATTAATAACTGATTTGCTTTTAAACGCTTTTTAAGTTCGCGTTAGAAGTCTACGCCTATCGACAACCTGGTGTGTTGTAATCAACCACAATTGAAGCTCCTTTGGCGTTACCCGATACTTTAAGGTAGCCCCAATATTGGCTTTGGTTGTTGATATAAATACACTCACCATTGCCGCTATTGGTAGAAGAAGCATCTACATTCGTGCTGGTAGGCCAGCCTTGGTTGCTATATTCAAGACTTAAATCGCCCGAGCCATTGGCGGTTGTGATTGCGATGCTGTTTTGGCCGCTTACATTTTCTAAGCTTAACCAGATTGTGTCTTGCTCAGCCAAACATCTCACTTGACCGTCATATAAACGACCACCTGTTACAGGACCACTTGTCGCACACGCATCAGGTACATTGAAGCCTGAACCTGCATTGAAGCTCGCCATAATCGACGTATCAAAGCTGTTGTAACCATAAACCATCACATGGTAAGTCCCAGCTTGTATATTACTGATCTCACATGTTTCGTTATTACCACCGATATAAGGACGGCAATCATAGTCAGACATGGTCGGCTCTGAACCAAACTTCACGTACAGATCGGCATCTCCAGTACCACCGTTTAAAGCAAAGGTCAGATTACTTGCACCTGCAGGTACCACAAACGTGAATTTCAATACGCTGTCTTGCGCGCCAGAAATAGCCTTTGATTCACCATTTTTCAATTGGTTGGTCGGCGTCGTATCACCTAAAATAGTTGCTGTTGTTGACTCAGTTCTGCTCGCCCCTTCTGTGTCAGTAGCAGTGAGTGTCACTGTATATTCACCTGCCTGTGCATAGCTATGTACAGGGTTCGCTTCAGAGCTTGATGTGCCATCACCAAAGTTCCATGTATAACTTGCGATGCTGCTTTCTTTATCAAATGAGCCTTGGCTAGAGAAATTAATTAGTTCAGCCTTGTTTGCCATATAGGGACCGTTAATCGCCACTACAGGTGCTTCATTTAATTTATCGCCGTTTGCAAGCTTTTGTGTCCACTGGGTAAATTCAGCATCGTAATCAACTGCCCAGTTGTTTAAACGCGCCTTATACGCTGCCCAATCACCAGTTCGAGTCGAGTTCAGCATCAACTTTACTTCATCTATATGACGTTCAAACATAAAGCGAACAGCTAGATAACCCCAGCGATAGATCCTGTCTTGGTCAAAGCCATCATAAGTTGTATTGAAGATTGTACCTAACGTGAAAGTTGAGCCATCTTTAATGGTATCAATCGCTGCTTGGTTGTTATCTTCATTGGCAATATATTCAGCAACGCCTTCACTCCACCATACAATGGCCTCTGTTGGTGCATTGAAGTCACCATATAAATCGAATCGTCCATCAAGGTAATGTACATATTCATGCTCTAAGTTCCACACATAGTGATCAGGGTTCGCATAACTGGCTTCGTACGCAATAAAGTTTGGCACATTACCTGGTTTCGAAGGGTCGCCCTCTAAATACATGCCGCCATTATTAGTGTTGATGCCGAAAATTGGTCCCCCATATTTGCCGTAGTCAGTGCTTGAATCAAAAATATTGACTTGCAACTGCACATTATTGTCATCAGCAACAGGCATATTGTTAGTATCTAGCTTGGTATGAAAATAACCTTCTTCGTAACCCATTTTGCTACAGGCTGCTTGATGTTGGGCCGTTGTCATATTCTGTGAACGGATTTTAATTGTGCTACTACAGATATATGTTTGCGAAAGAACTTGGTTTTCTAACTGTTCGCCGTAATTACAAATGCCATAGTCATTACAATTACCGTAATAACTGGCCGTATCAGCTGCACCTAACCAAGCTACATCACCAAAACCGACCATTTCATAACGACTGAAAATGTCTTTAAGTCCTGCATCAACTGAACTCTGAATGGCTGTATCTGAATATTTTTTAAGGCGGCCTAATTCTCGTGCTGCATTAGCCAACATAAACTCAGCGCTTGAATCAATCATATAATTGCTGGTTGAAAATTTTCTTAGTGCTGCAACAAGGTCGGTTTGCGTACCAATTTTTGCTTGAAATTCGTTGTTCCATTGGCCACGGAAAAGTAGAGTAAATACATTATTTACTGCATTTCGCATATTCCACTTTGTTGCATAACTCTCGTTCCAACGATTTAGCCACTGTGTAATGATTGGTAAATATACGTCTTGTTGTTCTGAGCTGTCCATTGTAATGATGACTTCAGATAAGGTCTGACCATGCGCATCATTGTCGTCGTAGAAGTGGCTATTATTTACGAAGGCATCAATCGCCTTTTTTATTGCTGGGGTCACCCAAGCTGCAAAAGTAATTTGATCGTTATAAAACTCAGCAAAGTAGCCCGCACGTAAGAATAAGAACATGGCTTCGATATTTGCATCACCACCACCTTGATAGTTTTGGCTTAGAGTTTTTACGTGATTTGCCACTGCATACATATTGTTCGAGTCAAATGCAGTTGCTTGAATATTGCTTGATGCTGAGAATAATTCGTTTACACATTGTACACCTTGAGACTTAATTTCATTGATTAAAGTCGTACTATTAGTGGTTGCCAAAGCATTAACATTACATACTGCCGCAGCCTGTTCATTCGCTAATGAGAATGCATTCATTTGCATCATTACAGGTTGTTCAGCATAGTGAGATTCTGCAGTCGGAGCATTTTCAACATGTGCTTCATTTTCTACACCATGGTGATGATGATGATGATGATGATGATGCTCAGTGTTGATGGTATTTGTTTGCTGCATTTGCGGTGCTGTCATTGCAAATGCAGTTATGCCATAAAGTGAGCCTGCTACCAGTACTGCAAGTTTTTTTATTTTCATTTCTCTTCCTTACTTGTTGTTTTTTATTTGAACAAATCGCTCAAACACCAAACATTAAAGCAGCACATTAACAAGAATGCAATATATTGTATGCAATTGTTAATCGTGAAAACAATTAATTTACAAAGCGGGCAGTTATTAAATTGGTTGTAAGCGTTTTAATTGACTAGGAATTATAAATAGAAAAAGAGGCGAAGCCTCTTTTTTATGTTCTAACTAAAAAATTATCGAGACTTAGCAAAGCTGTGTATCAGTGCAAAGGCCTGTAGTGACACACCAAACTCGAGAGGTGGTTACACCACCTGCAACTGCTGGTGTTTGCTTTTCATCTAATAGCTTGTGTTTTTTAGATAGATTTTTAAGCTTTTTTTATTTAGTTTCAACACATTAAACTCCTTTTGATTAGCAAGTGAAGCCAACAAATGATGTACAAATAAATGGGTGGGTAAATGTTTCGTCATCAATGGGCTTTGCACCACCACCGACCTGAGGTGTCGCTGCTTCGCCTAACTGTTTATTTGCTAAAGGTTGCTGAAGTGTTTTAAGGTTTTTCTTTTTAAGTGTAAGTTTCATCGTTCTTCTCCTTAGATAGTTGATGAAACATTAAATTAACATCTAACTACAAAAAGAGACAGAAGACCGTTAGATTGAATAAATATTAAACACCTTAAAAACTATCCAGAATTGAATATATAATTCAACCCCTCTTAACGAAGCGATCTATTATTAGGATTGGCATAATTGCGCCCTATCGGGCTATAGGTAATGTAATCTCTATTTTTAAGCCACCTAATTCACTGTGAGAAGCGCTAATTTCACCACCATGGGCTTCTACTACCTTTTCACAAATAGATAATCCGAGTCCCGACCCACCTAGATCGCGACTTCGAGACTTATCACAGCGGAATAAGCGTTCGAATAAATGCGGTAAATCTCGCTCAGATACACCTGGGCTTGAATCCGAGAAGGACAAAATTACAACCTGTTCAGTTTGTGAAACTTCAAAGCACACTTCCCCAGGTTTATCTGTGTAGTGGATAGAATTTCGACTCAAATTAGCAACGACTTGATGTAATCTTGCTGCGTCTACTTCAAGTAATGCCTTATCGAGTGATGACTTTTTCACCTCAAGATGTAAATCATGGTCGCAAAGTACATCTTCGATTTGCCCTGCTAAGTCATCGAATAACTCACTCGCATCATGCGTTTCTAAATTTAAGTTAAATGTACCTGTATCAGCCTGAGCGAGCTCATAAATATCTGATATTAGGAGATTTAGGTTATCTAACCTCTGATTTAATACCTTGTAGGTCGACTGAGGATCTGACACAAGATTATGTTCAAGTGCTTCTAAATGAAGCTTTAAAACAGCAAGTGGTGTACGTAATTCATGAGACACATCTGCAAGCAGCTGCTTTTTTAGCTCTAACGCTTGGTTTAAATGCTTGGTTTCTTGCTCCAACCTCGCTCTGCGTTGTCGAGTAAAAACCAACACAAACAAAATAATAAACAATAAAACAGCAACAATTGAGAAGCCAATATAACGTGTAAGTGTTTGTTCAGCTTTTAATAAAGCCTGCTCCGCTTTTGCTTGCTTTAACTCGAATTGACCTGCCACATACTCTGACTCAGATGCTAAAACAAGGGTCTTAAGACTCCCTTGTTCTTTCATTTTGTTTTTGTAATTCAAATGCATTTGGTTTTGCGCTTCAAATGCGCCTTCTAAATCACCTTTCCCTTGTAATGCTTGCGCTAGAAAACCGTAATGTTTAGCTATGTCTTTATTTTTGAGTGGCTCAGTTATTAAAAGCTGTCGGTGTGCCTGCTCATACAATGCATTCTGCAAATAGGTATCAATCAATAGATAACTTGCTCTTGCGTAAGCATTTATATTTTTAGTTATATCCAACTGCGTAATAATTGTTTCAAGTGTGTCTTGGGCTATTTGAAGTTTACCTTCGCGTAGATACATTTCACTGATATAAGTTTGCGTATCTAAAACAGCAAGAGGGATATCTAGCTCAGCCAAAATAGCTAAAGACAGCTTAAAATGTTCAGCAGCTCGTTCAAATTGTTTTAGCGCGACTTTCTGCTCGCCCATCCTTCTTAGCGTGACAGCTTGATCTTGTTTGCCATTAAGTCGTTTATCTATGTCGTGGACTTTATTGAAATAATCGTAACTTTTTGCATGTTCCCCAAGCGCAGCATAACTTTCAGCTAGCCCCCAAAACGTGTCGTTCATCCAAAACTCTTGAGACTTTTGCGGCAAATATGGAATTTTCTGCAGTTGCTGTAACTGGATCTCTAGTGACTTTTCAATTAAGTCTAAACTGGTGTAAATAGCACTTTTCTGCCGTGCAACTGCCATTTCAAGTTGCACATTTTCCGCTTTAACAGCCGCCTCAAGTGAGGCATCTAACGCGATCACAGCATCGGAGTATTTATTTAACTGTTGATAAGCATGAGCCAAAAACCGATTAGCATGAGATGATAAAGTATGTAATTCAGCTTGTTCAAAGAAGTTCGAAGCAGCAATTAAGTAAGGTATTGCCTCGAAGTGATTACCCCGGGTCATCGCCATATTACCGCGAGAGAGGTTCAACTTACCTGAGTACTCTAAGCTTTCAAATGACTCAAGTAAGGTTTCTAATCTCGCTAAATAAGTGACTGTTTGTTCAAAACACCCTTCTCGGATGCACACCAGACCAGCTCTATGAAGCACATATGCAGTTTGAGATTGTGTCAACACATTACTGTCCAATAAACCACCAGCCTTCTTGAGCAAAATTTGTCGCTCTTTAGATGACTTCAAGCTTTCTGCTTGCACCTTAAACTCATCAAACTCTGCGTTTGTTGAGCCGATAGCTACCACACTAAAAAATGCAAAAAACACAAAAAAAGTAATTCTCATACACCATATTAAACACTTGATTAACAACTAGAAGAAAGTCTAGCGCGTAATGCGAAACGATTCCAACTAAAGTCTAATTCAACCACACACGAATGAGTCAAATAGACTCACAACCAGAAAAGTCAAAATGACTCCAGCTTTATAAAAAGAAAAGTTAAAACCATTAATATCAACAACATAAAAATTGGCATCAATGTTGATTTATATAACTCGTCGCGTTTAATTAAGAGTAAGCTTTATGCAATCTAAAGTCCTATCAGAGCAACCCCTTTATCAATACTGCTTAAAGTTTGGCAGCCGTGCCATGGTGATTTTGTTATTACTGACGCTTTGCTCGCTCATTATTAGCTTTTCACTAGCAGAACAGTTCTCTTTGCCAGTGCAGATTGCTAGCCATATCGCAACAATCATTTTTAGCGCGTTATTCAAAGTTGCTTATGTGATCCGCTGTATCGGCGCTTATCACTTAGGTCACACTAGTTTTTAATATTGAGGAAAGTCATGTTAACCAAACAGCACATAGATATTGTTAAAAGTACGTCTGTGATTATTGAACAAGGTGGTAGTGCCATCACAGAGCATTTCTATAATCGTATGTTTAGAGAGAACCCTGAACTTAAACACATTTTCAACATGAGTAACCAGCATACAGGTCGTCAAAAGGTCGCGTTATTTGAAGCAATTCTGGCCTATGCAAAAAACATAGATAACCTGAGTGCATTAAAAAGTGCGGTAGAGCGCATTGCAAACAAACACACCAGCTTTCACATTCAGGCGCATCATTATGACATTGTTGGTCTGCATTTAATTGAGACGTTTAGGGAATTATTAGGCGCAGTCTTTACACCAGAAATAAAAGACGCTTGGACCACAGCTTATGGCGTACTCGCTGATATCTTTATCAATAAAGAAAACTCAATTTATGCTGAAAACGCCAATAAACTTGGAGGTTGGCAAGGCAAACGTGCATTTAGACTCACAAGTAAAACGCCTGAATCAAAATTGGTGACCAGTTTTGTGTTTATTCCTGTCGATGAACAAGCCGTTGCAGACTTTAAACCCGGCCAATACTTAGGTATTGAAATCAGCAATGAACAGTTTGAACATACTGAAATACGTCAATACTCTTTATCGGATAAACCTAATGGACGCAGCTATCGCATCTCGGTAAAGCGAGAGTTAGGTGAGCATAATGGTATTGTATCAAACTTCCTGCACGATCATTTGAATGTTGGAGATGTTGTCGACTTACATGCCCCCGTTGGGGATTTCTATTTTACAGATAAACAATCTCCGGTTGTGCTTATTTCTGCTGGAGTTGGCATCACACCAATGCAATCTATGCTTGAATTTAAGTCCGATATTAAATATCCACACCCAGTGACATTCTTACATGCCTGTGAAAACCAAGAACAACATTCGTTTGCACTGCAAACTGCAACTTTATGTGAGCAAAACCAATGGTCGCACCATACTTGGTTAAGAGAAACGAAACAGTCTCAATTACAGGAAAATCAATCTACTGGCTTGATTAATTTTTCGCAAATCGAACTGCCAAAGCAAACAGGTCACTTTTATCTCTGTGGGCCGATTGGATTCATGAAGTTTGCTAAAACCGAATTAGAAAACCTAGGTGTTTGCAGTAGTCGAATTCACTACGAGGTATTCGGCCCGCACGCCCAATTTTAACCTTTCTACATCCCAATAACGCAACCGAGCTGACCACATATGTTACTTCGGTTGCCTCTAGCCTCTAGCCTCTAGCCTCTAGCCTCTAGCCTCTAGCCTCTAGCCTCTAGCCTCTAGCCTCTAGCCTCTAGCCTCTAGCCTCTAGCCTCTAGCTAATACTATTTACTCATTTTAAATAATCGCACTAGTACTTTTTTGCAAACCCTGATAATAATACTACTACTTTAGTAATTAAAAAAAACAGACTAATACTTTTTAAGTATTACCAAGGATGTAACTGGGTCAGTTTTCCAAAACTTTGGGGTGCAATATGCATTTATTCGAACCTGATACAACCAATACATCAAATGGTGCTCGTCCACTGGTATTTTACGTCATCATCACATTCGTACTTTTTCTCATTACTTTTTTCAGCTTTCCTTCTAAAGCAATCACTGTGATGTCTGGTGAGTTAGACAAACATTTGAAGTCATATAACTATGGCACCAAAGCCGATGATCGCTGGGTGATGCCATCCGCACATGATCAAAAGGTATTCGAGAAAATGTTTGATGCCTTTTATCAACAAAACTGGCCGCTTGCTGAAGACTATGCCCATCAAATTGACTATTTAGTCATTCAGTTTTCAGATGTAGACACGGGTAATACTTACTACTTATTACAAGAGAAAAACCAATTACCAAGTGCCGATTTTAAAGGTGGCGGCACTTATGTGCTTAACCCAAATGGCCTAAATGCGGTACTTCAAGCACCTCACCCAAAGCGCGACTCTTTCACAGGTACGCAATCAATTGACGCTTTCTTACACACACAGAGCAAGTTACTAATGCTTGCAGGGACACGCCGTGACAGCAGTCATGATATCAGCGAATGCACAGGCACAAATTACTCTGCAAGCGACGTTGCGCACCAAACCGAGTCATATTTTCAAGTCGCCCACGAACAAGCTAGCAACTACGATGACACGACCGTATTTATTCAATATCACGGTTTTGGCTCTACCACTCGTGCCAAGTTACAATCTCAATGTGGTACCGATAACGACCTAATGCTTAATTTAAGTGAGGGTGTGCGTTATGCAACCAATGACAATGAACACAGTATTATGCAACTGCTCAGAAAAAACGTCGAAGCGGGTGGCAAAATTAAAGCCTGTGTTTATGGTAACGATACTAAAAGCCTGGGTGGTACGTGGAATGTGCAAGGTCGCCATTCAAATGGCTCTGTTGATAGTTGCCATAAAAGCGCAGATGCTTCTGCAAAACGCTTTATTCACCTAGAGCAAAGCTATGGTGTCAGAAAATATCATCGTGACGCAATGGCTGAACACTTAAAACAAGCTTTGAATCAGTACTTTCAATAAACTTTTATTTGACAAAGATCCCCCAAACAAAACGGCGTGCCAACACTCGCCGTTTTTATTATTGATGCCTTCTTGCTAATTCCTGTTTAATATATAGGTAAATTAAATTTAAAGTATTAGCTTTATTTTCAAGCTTACAGAAACCAGCTATACCATACGCAAGGATCATAAGTGGATTTAGTGTTACAAGAACAACAACAAAATACTATCGAGCAAGCAAAATCACTCCTGAAAAAAGGTTGTTATAAACAGGCAAAACTATTTTGCGAAAGTAATTGGGGGCCTATTAATACATGGATAAAAGAAGAACAACTAAGAATATCTAGCACAATATATGCTCATTTAGGCGGAGATCGTAACTCAGATGCTATTACCCTAAGGCTCTATCGTAGCCATAAGTCTTCACCTAAAGTATTGTTCGACTATTGGTATTATAAGCTTAATAACTTTGGCAGCATATTGGCCCAAGAGTTATTCGATAAAACTAAAACTTTAATCATTAATAAAGAATACACCGAAGATGTAATTGCTTTTGAAGCAATTTTAAAGGCTCAGTTTAACGATTTTGACCAAGCTGAAGAGCTTCTTTCCAATGCTCAAACACAATCAGACAATAAAATTTGGTTTGAGACCATCAGAATCCGAAATCTTATTTCACAAGATAACTTTGAGACTGCATTTGACTTAGCTTCGGAGCTATATGAGTCCTCTCCTAGGATCAGTACTCTACGTGCTTATTTCAATGCTAAACAACAGGTGAAAGGGCTAAAGCAAGCTACCTCTTTTCATTAAATGAATTACCTAAGTACGAATCTGCGAGTCTTTGGCTGGAGTGTGCAAGCTCCTTGGCGGATTTGTTGGATTGGGAAAACTGTAACTATGCTTTATCACAATATGAATCTTTGAAGTTTGATGATGACAAACAATCGCGAAAAACGTTCAAAGTATTGAAGGGGCAATGCCTCTTAAATCAAGGAAAACTAGCTGAGGGGAAGGCACTTCTTGAAAAGAGTAAACTTTTTTATTGGCAAAAAGTATGCGAGAACATTGATAGTTTTGATGACAGCACCTCAAAGATAGACTCAGCAATTAAAAAACTTGACGTTCCATTTATCAGACAAAAACACCTCACTTGTGCACCCACATCAATGTCTGCAATATGCCACTTTTATGGTATACCAATTGACTCTCAAGCTATAGCAAATGAAATCTGTTTTGATGGAACGCATAGCACTAAAGAAAGGCAATGGTTAAGAAACAATGGCTTTGATTTTGTCGAGTTTGAATTAGAAAAATCTATTTTAGTAAATTTAATAGATTGTAATATTCCGTTTGCACTCGTCACTACAGATGGTTTTAATGCTCACATGCAAGTCGTAATGGGTTATAACTTACGACACGGTACTATGTTTATCATGGACCCTAGTAGTACAGCAATGCAAGAGATGCTCATACAAGAAACCATAGAAAAAGAAGTATTTACTGGCGCAAGGTGCATAGCATTTGTTCCAAATGAAAAGAAAGATTCTCTTAGCTTCATTCAAACTACATGTAGTCACTTATTTCCAATCTATGACAAGTATGAACTAGCCAAAATTGCAAATAATACCGATGAGATGCTGAGTGCTGTTAATGAAATGAGTGCTTTATCTAACGATCATCGACTCACTTTAGTTGCCAAAAGAAACCTTGCTTGTTTTTATAACGACCTTTTGGAAATCCAGAAAACAACAGAGCAATTATTAAAGATTGCACCTCATGAGACAGTTCTACTTAACTCAAAATATTACTATATCCGTGACTTACAAAGTCGTCAGGAGGCCATTAATTGGCTTAGTAGCAATTTAAAAGATCAGTTTAATCTGACTTTAAGTGAAGTTTTATTTAATGAACTCAGCAAAACAAATGAACAGCCAATCCTGTTAGCAGAACAACTCAAAATACTTAAACGATATGGTTATAAAAGCCCTTCAGTATTTAACACGCTTGGCCAATATTATTGGCAAAAGCAGGCATTCCAAAAAGCCAATGATTGCTTTTTTATTAGCCATAATATGGATGATACCGATACTGAATATGTTGAAAGCTATTTCAAAACAGCCAATATTTTAGGTAAATCGCAACTAGCCATTGAGTGGCTGCAAAAAAGAGTCAATAAGTATCAGTCACAATCCCCTTTGCCATCAATCTCTTTATATAGATCCATGTGTACATTTAATAGAGAACAAGAAGGTATTAAAGTACTAAAATCATCTTTGATACTACACCCCAGTGACACTCAGCTTATAAGTACTTTAGCTAACGCCTTGGCAGATATCGGTGATTTAGAATCTCTAAGAAAATTGCTTGATAACAAAAAAGAATTTCTTTCAAAAACCGTATACCTAAATTTAAAAGCACGACTTTATGAAATGCAAGGGCTATTAGAAAAAGCATCTTCTTGCTTTAAAGAAATCTTTATTGATACACCATTATTGTTTTCTGCCGCCAATAACTATTTCAGAAGCTTAAATAAACTAGGAAGACAAGAAAAGTTAAACTCTGAGCTAGAGTTACTCGTTTCAAAATATTCAGAGGTTCCTGATGTTTACTTTTACTTAACTGATTGGCACTCAAGTCCATCCTATCTGAAACTTCAATTGGAACGAATTTTATTAAAGAGACCAGAAAACTGGCATTTAAGAAAGACTTTAATTAATACTCTTGTTGAATTAAATGACTATAAAGAAGCCCTTGAGCAAGCAAAAACAGCAAATGATATGTTAAACGGCTCTTATCAAGAAGCGCAGCTTGCTAGATGTTATTTCTTTAATGAAGACTTTCCTAGTGCTATCCAGCTTGCAAAGAAGGTGCTTACGAAAGATGTAGACAATGAAACAGCACTTTGGATATTAGATGTCACAGCAACCAGTATCGAATTAAAAGAAGAACATCTAGACTTTGTTAGAAATGAGCTTTCAAATCAACACTCTATGGAAACGGGTATCTGGCACTATTGGAATGAAGCCCAAAATATCGCAGCCAAATGTGATTTAGAAGACTTTATTAATACTTTACTTAATGACTATTCGAACGACTGGTCTACCTACTGTATTGCTAGCCAGTTCTATAGTAAATTCAATGATGCAGACAAAGCATTTGAAGTTTTAAATCTCGGTCAATTAAAGCTACCTCTTGTTCCTCGACTTTACACTGAACAAGCTGATTTAGAGTTAGCTGAAGGAAATATTGAAGCTGCAATCGAGAGTAACATTAAAGCGCTTTCAATCAACCCAGCTTGGGATAGGGTGTCAAAAAATTTAGCAGATTTATATGAAAAACAAGGCAAAATTGAACTCGCCTTTGAAGTAATAAAAAATGGTCTAAAGCATAATGGACAAGATGGGATCCTCCATGGTTTCTATGCTGACTACGCATACAAACTAGGCTTTGCAGAAGATGCGCACAGTCACCTAATTACGGCTATCAGACTTCATACTAACTATACTTGGCCATGGGGAATGCTCAAGAAAACATCTGCAGAGCTTGGATATCATGATCGTTTGGCAGAGCTCGCATCAGAATTGATCAAATCTCAGCCTCATATTGCTGCAAGTTGGCGTTTTGCAGCTTATGCTACAAATCAAATTTCTGAAAAAGAAAATTATTTGAAGCAAGGTTTAGAACATGATCCAATGAATGAAGAAAGTCTTAAGCAGCTAGCGGACTTATTAACAAACAATGGACGATTCAACGACGCAATCAAGTTACTTGAAAGTACACCTTGGGGAGAGCAATTACCTCTAACTTTAGCTGAATCTAAAGCTGACTTTTTAGCTCAAACAGGAAAACAAGAGCTTGCTGCACAGACACTTTGGAACGCAATAAAAAACCAAGCTGATCATAACAAAACTTGGCAAAGGATTTATGAATTGTATCGTAGCTTTTTAACTTTAGATAAAAGCTATGAGCACAAAATAATCAAAGCAGCTAATAGACAAATAGAATTAAACCCTCACTCGCCTGAGCATTTATGTGTTGCTGCCGAGCAAATATTAGAGTTTGGTGATGCAAGCAAGGCCACAGCCCTATTAGAAAGAGCTTATAAATTAGCACCAAGCGATGAATACATTGTGCTTACTTATATTGATAGATTAATTGATTTATCAGAATTTGAAGTCGCATTACATTGTCTTGAAAACTACGAACAGTTCTCAATTGTCAGCTTTGCTCTGGCAAGAAAAGTAAATGTCCTTTGTCAACTAGGTCAAATTGAATATGCGAGAAAAACATTCGAACAATTAACCAATACTGACTGTGAGATGTATGGCACTATCCAACACGCCTTTAATGCTTTGAGTAAACATACTGATAAACTTCAGCTCATCGATGTATTAGAATCATCATTGACCCAATGCTCTCAAATGCAAGCCTATTTCTGGGCTGACAAATTTATCGAGTCTTACCCTTCTAAAGTAGTGGATACACTTTTAGAAAAAATGCAAAAAATCAGCTCTGATAAGATTTGGTCTGGCGCATTTTGTGGTTTAGTTGATTATTGGCAAGACAAAAACACTGTGCCAAACATCAAACTTATCGAACTGCACAAACATAGAATACATCAAGACGGTACATTAATTGGTCGTATTATAGATTTATATATGCAGCGCCAACACTATTATAATGTTGCTGCATTTATGAATGACTTATCCGATCGCAGCATCGTCCCAATGTCCTGTCTATATCAATACGCTATTTGTTTATTAATGCTTGGCAAACATGCAGATGCCACGGTCATATTAGAAGAAGCCAAAGAAACAACTCCTGATAATACACTTCACAATCTACTTGTTTGGCAGCACGCAATGGAATGGATAAATACAAAGAAAATTTACCCGGAAGAATTTAACTTTATTGATAAAAATGAGCTTATAGAATCTGAGCTTCACATTCTTAAATGCTTAGAGCTCATGTCTTCTTTATATCAATTCGCTGGAACTCCTTATATTGGAGATGTTCAAAATGACTTAAAAGGACTCAAAAAGAGCTATAAAAAAGTAAAAGGCCTAGCTTCTAGCGATTTTATACATCAATCGTTTTTAGAGGGAATAAAGCAACTCATACATACAAATGGTTTTTTCGATAGATTAAAACTTGCTTGGCTTACATTTTAAATAAATTAGAAGTTCAACGGCGAGTTAGCACTCGCCGTTTTTATTTGTAAATAAGCAATTCAAGACAGTAGTCACCAATCAACAACTCTGATAGCTTAAATATTAGACTCCACCTAAATCGAATAATTGAGGAACCAATATGTTTATAAGGAAAGCTATTAATATTGCAATTGCTAGCAGTTTGATACTCGTATTAGGTACGATTAGCCAACCAACCCATGCTGCTGACACAATCGAACAGCATATTCAAAAAAGCATTATCATTGCAGGAGAAGCGCAATCAAAGACTAGCTTGATTCAGAGAATGACTGAAGAGAATGTGCCAGGTTTAAGCATCGCAGTATTAAAAAATGGTGAGATTATTTGGGCTAAAGGCTTTGGCATTACTAACAGTAATACAAAACAACCAGTAAATGAGCATACGTTGTTTCAGGCAGGCTCAATTAGTAAGCCCATAGGTGCGTTAGCTGCTTTAAAATTGGTTGAGCAAGGTAAACTGTCTTTAGACGAAGATGTAAATAAATACCTAAGAGGTTATCAATTAACTGGTGCTAAGCTATCTAAAAAAACGCCTGTCACCCTTAGACAGCTACTCACTCATACCGCAGGGCTATCAGTGCACGGGTTTCCGGGCTATTCAACAGGTAATAAAATTCCCTCAACTATCGATGTCTTACATGGTAAAGGTAACACGGCTAAAGTCGAAGTTGTGTTAACGCCAGGTTCTGAATGGCGGTACTCTGGAGGTGGCTACACGGTTATGCAGTTACTGGTAGAGCAAATTAGCGGACAGACATTTGCTGAGTTTACCGATGCAAACATTCTTAAACCTATGGGGATGCTGAACAGCACCTACGCACATATATTACCAAATGATCTTAAGAAACGAGCCAGTGCCGCATTTGATGGTGATGGCAATATGCATTCAGCTGTATTCAATGATTACCCTGAAAAACCAGCGGCTGGTCTTTGGACAACCCCAACTGATATTTTAAAGTATGCCTCTCATATGCAAGCCATTATGAAGGGTAAGAAAGATGGTATTTTGCAAAAAGAAACCGTACAAGCCATGTTTACCAAACATAAAAATGATTGGGGCCTAGGCCCTGCATTAATGGACGTTGATGGACAACTTGCATTCGGACACGGTGGAAAAAACCTTGGCTTCACAAATGACTTTAAAGCGTTAGTAAATAAAGGCGATGCTTTTGTCGTGATGTCCAACGGTGACAACGCAAATACACTAAATAACGAAATTATGGCAACATTATCTAAGCATTATGATGTTACATTCTTAGAGCAAACTGTCATTCAGCCAGTCACATTAAACCCCCAGCAATTAGACGCCTATAAAGGGGAATACCTGCTACTCACTGACATTGGTTATAACGGCGACTTCATCTCTAAAATTAGCGTGAATGATGGCAAAGTGACAATTCAAAATCCGGGGGACGTTATGCCGTCCCGACTCGTGCCGGAAAACACCTCGAAATTCATCAGTGCTGTTTCTGGCAATGAGTTTGTTTTTAAATTCGAAGGGAAAAAAATAACAGGATTAACTGTTGCCGGTCGATTTGAATTACAAAAGATAAAGTAAATAAATTAAGTAAAAACACAAAAAAGTGCTTACTAAAGAGTAAGCACTTTGGTCTAAGTGAATTTTTAATCGGGAAACTTTTGTTAGTGTGCTAAAACCTCAGCGTTTAAACTAATTGTGTTAGCATTTCTTCTGAGTATTCAACCACCGCTTCACCTGATTGAACACGCTCAACATAATCAGGGTTGGCAATGAAAGGGCGACCAATCGCCAGTAAATCGAATTTATTATCAGCTATTGCATGGCTTCCTGTCTCTGCAGAAAAACCACCCACACCCACCAGCGTATGTGGGTAATTCTTTCGAATATAATGACTTACTGTACCACCTAAATAGTCGAATTTCATGGCATCATCGAAGATACCCACATGCAAATAAGCTAGTTGGCGTTCAGCCAATTGATCTAACAAGTAATCAAACACAAGTTTGTCTCTGCTGTCTGCTTCCATATTAAAATATGCCCCAGGAGAAACACGTAACGCGGTTCTGTCTGCACCAATTCGGTCACTAATTGCATCTACAACTTGTAGTGGAAAACGAGCCATATTCTCTGGTGTCTGGCCAAACTCATCTTCACGGGTATTACTTGAGTAATGTAAGAATTGATCAACCAAATAGCCATTAGCACCATGGATCTCTACACCATCAAAACCAGCGTCAATGGCATTCGATGCAGCTTGTGCAAAATCTTCTGCCATTTGTTGGATCTGCGCTTGCGTCATAGGGGTTGGGGTTTGGTATTCAAGGTCACGCATTCTCGGCACAGTACCTTCAACTTTAACCGCACTTGGCGCAAGTACCTCATTGCCTTCGTAAAAATATGGGTGTGATACTCGCCCTGTGTGCCAAATTTGTGCAAAAATTTTTCCGCCATTTTTGTGTACTGCGTCAGTGACAACACGCCAGCCATTGATTTGTTCAGGTGTGAACAAACCCGGAGTATTTGGATAACCTTGACCGTCAGCGCGAATTTGTGTCGCTTCAGTGATGATAAGGCCTGCACCAGCTCGACGCGCATAATAGTCAGCCATCGCTTGAGTCGGCACTAAATTATCGTCAGCCATACAACGCGTAAGCGGTGCCATTAAAATGCGATTCTTTAGCTCTATGGTGCTGTTTAATGCAAATGGTTGAAATAGGTTGTCAGTCATGGAATTTCTCTTTAAGTACATTCTTGAACGTTTATTCAAGATAGCCCTATTTGAATGATCGTTCAAGAACTTTTTTGAACAAACATTCAAATTGATTTAAACTTGCCTCATCAACACTTCAAGATAAATACAATGCGTAGTGCCGAATTCGACAAAGTTGCAGTACTTCGAGCTGCCATGCAGGCCTTTTTAAATAAAGGTTACACTAAAACCAGTATGCAAGATCTAAAACAAGCAACCGGTCTGCACCCTGGGTCTATCTACTGTGCTTTCGAGAATAAGAGAGGCTTACTGCTGGCTGCTATTTCGCAATATAACCAAGACAGAAGCGATGAATTTTGTGCTTTTTTCATCAATAGCGACTCAAGTAAACAAGGTCTAGAAACCTATTTAGAACATATTGTTGAAGAGTGCTTAAGCTGTGATAGCAGCAAAGCCTGCTTACTCACAAAGGCACTCAATGAATTGGCCGAACAGGATGACGAAGTACAAACCTTAATAAGCCAGCAACTAGAAGCATGGCAGTCAGCAATCACCGACAAATTTGCTCGCGCACAAAATGAGGGCGATATTTCTGATTCACGTTCAGCAGAATGTAGAGGGCGATATTTTGTAATGGGTATTTATGGCTTGCGCACATTTGCTAATACCCACCCAGAAGCAGAAACATTAATAAAGTTAGCAAAGCAACTTTTCAAAGACGTTTGCGCTTAGGCCGCATTGAAAGCCTTTGATTAGATTAAAACCATACCTCAAAGACAAACACGCCCTAATAAAACAAAAAAGAGCCTTTTAGGCTCTTTTTTTGAAAGTTAATTAGTTAATTTCATCAGGGCATGTTCTTAATGATGAGCGTTCGGTTGTGTAACACACTTTGTTTAATATATTTACAAACTCTAGTGACTTTACAAAACTGCTTTTGTCTTGATAAATCAGTTCACTTTTGTCGTTATAACACTCAATGTAACCTGAGTTAACTAAACACATGCCCTGTTGCGTACCAATTAGATTATCAATATGACCTTTTTCTACAAACAAGTTATTGAAATAATCTGCCTGTTCGCCCCAACAGTGCCAATTACCTGAACTATATTGCGCGCACATATCTGAATTACTCACGGCAACAATGTTAGCCACACCCGCTCTTTCTGGTACTTCAAGTACAGATAAGGGCCCCTCGCCATGACAACTCACTTGATCATCATTATTGAGTAAGCAAACAAACTCCCCCTTGGTTACACCCTTTTTAACAAGGGCAGCTAGCTCTCCGACGTCAAGCAAGGAATTTAAATTATCTCGACATGATACTTCGTCGGCTCTGAAATAACAGGTGTAGCGTTCACCTTTGTCATAAATTCGAGATGTCATCTTGGTTTTTAAATCGGCTTGTATCAATTGATTTTCACTATCCTGTGCACTGAGTGTCACAACAGGAAAGCTGCTAGTTGCATTATTAGTAATTTTCGCAACTGTCGAGCTCAGAGTTTCAATTGTTAGATCATCATTATTCGTTGACCAATTCATTATTACTGCAGAATTGCTTAAGCGATCTTTACCATAACCAAAGACGTAATAGTCACTCCCCGCAATATAGGTTTTTTCGGTACCAGCAAATAATTTTAAATTGCTCTTATTTAAGTTAATTGATACTAACTCTGTGGTCGAAACAGTGCCCGCTTGCATCACTACTTTTAGCAGTAATTTTCTATCAATCAAAATGTCTTTAGCATTAAGAGTAAATGATAAGTTTAAGCCATCCCGAATCACCGTCGCGGTGTCTAACTCCGTATAGCTTAAGCTTGATAAATCAATAGAGACACTGTCTAACACCCCAGCTTTATCAACTGCTAAAGCATTGAAAGTCAGCGGCTCGTTTTTAAATAGTTGTGGCAATTCACTTGGCTGCTCTATATCTAATGTCGCTTTGGTCGCAGATTCACTGAGCAAAGCAAATACAGCATTTTTTTGGGCTTCTAGCCCATTTTTAAAAGTGACTTTGTATTGCACCAAGGTACTTACTAACGAAGTATTTTGCGACGGCATGACCAACGAAAGCTTGGTCGCCGACTCTTCTTTTTGTTTAAAAATTTCTTCGTCAATTACCCACTCAAAAGACTGAATGTCATCAGCACTGTCTGTATCAACGCTCACCACCACTTCTTGCCCCGGTGCAGCATAAGCTCTGTTCACCGATAACGAGAGCTTACCGACTTGCACGACATTATTTACTTTAACTTCAGTTTGAACAGACTTCTTTTCGCCGCTTTGAGCTTCAACATCGAGTACTAATGTTGCACTGGTATCATCAGATACTTCATTCGCTTTGATAGTCACAGTCTTATTCTTGGCATTAACCAGTTCTCCTAACGAAGTATCTAACCAGCGCCATTGATAAGAAGTAATGCGCTCAGATGATTGAATTTTTGGCTCTATCAATAAATAGTCTTGCTCGTTCAGCGCATAACTTGCATCAAGATTCACCGTTAGACCCACTTCGCTTTTCGGCAGTATAGTTAGCTTAAAAGGCTGTCGATATTCATCATGATCTGTCGTTACGACAAAGTTCAAATTATAGGAGTACTCGCTAGATAACGTCGGCGCTGTAAATGTCACGACTGAAGTACCACTGTTATTAGATTCTTGCGTTGTAACTTGTTTGTTAGCAAGGTCTAACTCATCTGTTTGCCATTCAATATCAATTATTTCTTCACGTGAAGAAAATTGTGCTGTGATTTTAACTAGGTCACCAGAGAAAAATTCATAATTATCTTGTAAATCAATATCAACTTGATTACTAGAAGCTTTCACCATAACGATGAAAGTTTTCTTTACTTTATTATCGGCACTGTCTGTCACTTCAAGAGTAAGTGTCACTTCTTGATCTGTTGTAACAGCAGGAAATTGAACTAACACTCCCGTGTTTGACGAGTCTTTAAAAGTCACACCACTTAATGAACTAGTCCACTTAACTGTGACGCTTTCATTTTCTGGGTCAGAAATAGATGTCTTTAGCCTAATTGCTGTTAGAGAAGACGCTTCCGAACCACCTGAGATACTGACTTGAGGGGCTTTATTTTGACTCACTGGTTGTGAGTCAGCAGTCTGTTTTTTACCACTACTGCCACCACAGGCAGTTAACATGATACAAAAAATAAATAGTGAGAGGGTACGCATTTAAATGTTCCTTATTTAGGTTAAATTCCTCAATTAGAAACTTACATTGAAGCTCATAAAACTGCACTTTAAAAAATGTATTAATTTGTAAGTAATTAATTTTACTTAAATTGTCACCAATTTAGGAATATTTCATAAAACTCAATGGGTACATTAATGCAAAATGTAACAACAGCCATATATTGTTTCAAATATAACCAGTGAGACTATTCACAATAGGTTATCAGTATGTTAAAAAAACATCTCACCATAACAATGACAACATAGATTAACAGGGAAAATATGAAAGTAATCAATAAACTATCTGCGGTCGCAATGGCTGTAATCGTTGCTAATTCAACCTCGGTACTTGCTACTGAAAATAACGAAGAAGTAGAGCGTATTGAAGTCACCGGCTCACATATTAAACGTACTGATATGGAAGGCCCTTCACCAGTCCAGTCTCTTTCTGCAGCAGATCTCGCTGCGACGGGCTCAACGGATTTAATTGGCGCATTACAAAAGTTACCAGTTTCTGGGGCGGGTACTTTTAGTACCCAGGGTAACTCAAGTGATGATACGGCGAACGGTGGTTCAAGTGTTGCACTTCGAGGCTTAGGTGCTTCGTCAACATTGGTATTAATTAATGGTCGCCGTGTTGCTGTTAGCCCATTCGCAAAAGACATCGAAACCTCTTTCGTAGATTTAAATACCATTCCCGTTTCAGCAGTAAAACGCATCGACATTCTTAAAGATGGTGCGTCTGCAACCTACGGCTCTGATGCCGTAGCAGGGGTAATCAATATTATCATGCGTGATGACATCGATGGATTTGAAGTCGCAGGCAAAATTTCAGATACCGCTGACGGCGGTGGTGAAGAGCAAAACTTCACGCTACTTTGGGGCTCTACCAGTGATAAGGGTTATCACAACTTCTCTTTAGACTATTTCAAGCGCGGCGATGTGTTCTATGCAGACCGTGATTATGCCTCAACAGCCGATCAACGTTTCCGTGGCGGTAATAACTCGCTGAGCTCTTCTGGCATCCCGGGTAGTATCGAAGTCGTTAGAAGCATGCTAACTGACGCACAATGGAATGCCCTACCAACGAAGAGTATTGCCGATGACGGTACTCCTGTAAAACAAACCATCTTTGCTGATGTTTGGGGTCAAGACAAATGTGATGAATCTTTGATCATTGGCGATATTTGCCGCTATGACTATGCACCACATATGAGCCTAGTGCCTTCAACTGAGCGTATTAGCTTTAACTACAACGGCGTACAAGAAATTACCGATGACATTGAAGGTTTCATGGAGTTTTCAGCGCAACACGCTTCTACATTCATTCAAGGTGCTGGTAGTCCAAGCTTTACCGAGTTATTCATGAGCGGCGATAACCCAAATCATCCACTTGCCAATGACGCTGATCATTTCCTACATGGTGTTGATATTTCAATGCGTCGTCGTACATATGATATTGGCAACCGTAAGAAAGACGTGGACTCTGAGTATTATCGTGCTGTGATCGGCGCCCGTGGTTCGTTCAACGAATGGGATTGGGAAACAGCTTATTCAGCCATTCGTTCAAGTGCAGTAGAAAAAGGCTTTGATGGCTTCCCGAACAAGTTACGCGCTCAAGAAGCGATCGATAAAGGTTATTGGAATCCGTTTGAACCAAGTACCAATACCCCTGAAGGTTTAGCTTTCATTGAGACAACAACAACACGATATGGTAGCTCAAGCATGCAGTCTTTTGATGCGACTGTATCAGGCGAAGTATTTGAACTTGAAGCAGGTGCAGTGGCTGCGGCGTTTGGTTTAGAACACCGATACGAGAAAATCGAAGATAACCCAGATAGCCAGTACCTACGCGGTGAGATTTTTGGTACGGAAGCAACACAGGCTAACGGTGATCGCGATAACACCGCCCTATTTGCTGAATTTAGTGTGCCAGTACTTGAAACATTAGAACTACAATTAGCACTTCGTTATGAAAACTACAGTGACTTTGGTAACACCACAGATCCTAAAGTTGCTTTCCGCTGGGCGCCTTCTGAAGATTTAGTTGTTCGTGGTTCATGGGGTACAGCATTTAGAGCACCTTCTCTGGTTCAACTTCACTTAGGTCGTACTGACGAGTCTCCAAGCGTCATCGACAAAGAGCGCTGTAAAATCACGGGCTCCGAACTTGACTGTGAACCTTACGAGTACACCGCGGTCGTTGCTGGTAACAAAAACCTTCAACCTGAAACATCGACCAACTATAACTTAGGTGTGGTTTGGCAAGCGACGGAAGACTTTTCTGTAGGCGTGGACTATTGGAACTACGACCAAGAAGATCTTATCAAGAAAATTGGTGCGCAAAAGCTAGTTGACTGTTGTGGTACCGATGCAAACCTTGTTGTACGTGGTCCCAATGAAGGCAGCACACCAGGTCGTATTCAAACTATTTATGATACCTTCGTGAACATTGGTGGTCGTGAGACAGATGGCTTTGATTTAAACCTTGCTTATAAGCTTGATACCAAAGACATGGGTTTCTTCAAATTTGACTATAAACTTAGTTATGCACTGAACTTCGAAGAGCAATCTTTTGAAAGTGATGAAAATGGTAACACCTCAATTGCAGCTGAAGATCTGAACGGTGAATATCAGCATCCTCAGTTCAGATGGACTGCAAGCATTGATTGGGAATTAGATAACGTACTCACTACGCTAAGTTTCAGTCATATCGACGCTTATAACGACCTAGCTGATGCAAAAGGTAACAAATTTAAGATTGACTCTTGGACCACGTTGGATGCCTCAGTAAGCTACACAGGTTTTGATAATCTAATCTTAACTGCTGGTGCAGCAAATTTAATGAATGAAGAGGCACCACAAGCACCATCTGAATCTATGGGTATTGATAATAAAACTCACAACGCACTTGGTCGCCAGATGTACGCGAAATTCAAGTACAATTTCTAAAGCATAAAAAAAGCCCTAGATGATTTCTGGGGCTTCTATTAGTTAAGTATTTTATCACTTACCACTTCTTGTGCCAGCCCCGCCACGAGTAGCAGTTGTTCTTTCGTATCTCTCAGCATCTCGCTCAGCAAAAGCTCTACGATAAGCATCTTCCTCTTTTGTGATACATTCTTTCTTCACAAATCGACTACCCAACTTTGGCTCTGTGTAACACACCATATTTTCTTCATCTATTTCTTCATTGTTAGCCTGAAGGTTTTTACTAGTAGAATTACAGCCAGCTAAAAAAATCATCGCGATTAATGAGGCACTCAGTGTAAAACTTTTCATAATTATTCCTTGTTGTCTGATATGTACAGAATAAAGCTACACAAAAAACAATAAATTGTGTAGTTTTTATTCAAATTAATTTACACAGTTATCATAAAACGTTGTCGTTGCAGGCCAATCACTGAATACACCGATTACGCCCACCTCTTGGGCAAGAAAATCTAAGAGCGTTAACGTAAATCCATCATTTTTAATTAGCTCTTTCACTGATTGATAATAAAATCCACCACCATGAGTAAGCGGTCCAGATCTTTCTAGTGACCAGGCTATGATTTTTAATCCCGCTTTTCTTGCTTCTATTGCATAAGTTGATTGCGCGAGTGTTCCTTCTTCACTGATAGTAACTAGCATCCAAAGCGGTGGCGCTATGATATTCACTCCCATTGTTTTAAGCTCAGCCATTGTATGTTGCCAAGTGCTCGGTTCATTGTGATCAAATCCAGTAATTTCATAGCTATCATCTAGATAAACTACCTGCTGTGCATACTCTGAGTGATGTTTTATCCAATATTGTACGTCTGAGAGTAAAAACGATTGAGGAAACACATCCTTCTCCGGCACACCAGCCTGCTTATATTCAGCAATCAGTTTTCTCGCATAGTCTTGCTGTGTAAAGCCGTTGAATGGCATCTCAACTTGTGGTGTTTTAAGCTCAGGCGTCATTTTCACGCCAAGCTGTTGGAATAACGCAATACTTTGTTTGTGCGTCATTAATGTACCATTTGCTGCATATAAATCAGTGCGCCACATAGGTGTACCCTGCATATACTCTTGTTTTGTTCTAGCAAACTCGTTGGCACCATCCATCTTGCCTTTAAGTTGCAAAAATTCGTCTAGAGTTAAATCTGAAGTACAGCACTGGACCTGAGCCTTAATGCCTTTATTGATATCACCTGCTCGAAAAGGAATACGGCATTTATTTGCAAGTTCAGGCATAGCTAATATGTTTGTCGTGGTATGCAGATCGCACTGAGAATGACGGCATACTAGGGCTTCGTCTTTGGTAAATGCCACATCGCACTCTAATATGCCAGCCCCCATTCTAGCTGCTGCTATATATGACTCTTTTGTATGCTCAGGAAATTGCAAAGGCGCGCCTCGGTGGCCTATAGAAAAGTCAGTCTTTTTAATGCTCGAAGCTTCACACGCGCTAAGTCGGCTCTTTAGTTCAGAATCTGGTAGTTGTTCAAGTAAATAGTATGGTCGCACACCGACTTGAACTTCCTCATTCGATAGTTTGGGTTGCTTGGAGCTACATCCTGCAAGAAGCATTAAAGTTAACCCTAGTAATCTCTTCATCATAAGCTTTTTATTTGTTCATTTATGACAATTAAAGCACTCAAAAATGACAATAAAATGGACATGGTCATATTGACTAGTGAAACAACAAGTGAAGTTTAAGTTAAAACAAGAAAAGTTTTTATAGGTTAAAAAAGCAAAAACTTAAATCCAATCAAAATTAATACCACGCCACCGAGCAATTCAGCTTTGCTTTCTAACCAAGTGCCAGACTTATTACCAACCAAAACGCCTAAATAACTAAACACAGCGGTAATTAAACCTATGACTAAACAGGCAATAAAAGGGTCTACCGACATTAAGTTTAAAGTAAACCCAGCAGCCATCGCATCAATACTAGTAGCAATAGCCAATAAGCACATAACTTTTTGTGTTAACTGTTTAAATTCAGCCTTCTCCTCAGAGTCAGCTCCTTCGTATACCATCTTTGCGCCAATTCCACAGAGTATTACAAATGCAATCGACTGTTTAAAACCACCTATCCAGCTCAGTAAACCTGCACCACCCAAGTACCCAATTAGCGGCATCGCCCCCTGAAATACACCGAAATAAATCGCACACATCACAGCAACTTTACGCAAACTATCTTGCTTTTTAGCGCCAAGTCCAACCGCTACCGCAAAGGCGTCCATACTCAGCGCGACGGCCAATATCAATACTTCAAACATTCAACTTCACAACAATAAAAATTCGGCCTCGCATATTAATTCGTTTTACTGAAGAGTAAAGCCACTTTATTCTTTGCACTCTCTTAAAACGTTGATATATTGTGTAATTAAAAAATGAAAATTTCTATGCTCAAATTTATCTTCGCATGCTTTACACTTTGTTTTTCACTCAATAGTCTGGCTGAAACGCCAAAATATTTTAATAAAGCAATTAATGACGAATATATCTCAATATTAAAACACTTAAAGCAAATGCTTCCTGCTACACAATTAAAGCTTGCGTATTTACCTTCTTTTTACCCATTTGCCATAATGGATGTAAGAGCTACAAGTTTTGAAAGTAATGAAGATAAACAGAGCTTTGCGAACTTTAACTATGGTGTTCTTGGCCGTGCCTATCTAAATATTAGTGAACAACAACAAATACAATTACTTAATATCGTCATTTGCAAACATGAGAAATGTGAAAAACAACGTTTTGAAATCATTACCCCTTTTCTCGATAACGCTGAAACTGAACTCAACAATTTAATAAACCAACGTGATATCGAAATAGTCCAGCAAACGTCAGAAGACGTGTTTCGCATCAACAATTCATTTTTTAGTCCTGAAGAAGTGTTGCAATATTCACCGTCAAAAACTGCGGGGTTTATACCGTCGGGTGAATTCAAAATAATTTCGCTTAACGAAGCGCCAGCAGACTTGTTACTTGCCTCTAAAACTCAAGTCCTCAGAAATAAAATGACAGAATTCAATGTTGCAGCCATAACCAGAGTTAACGGTAATAGTCTGAATATTATTTTTGGAGGGTTAGGAGACAATCACTGGGGCATAATGATGAATTATTTAGAAAAGCTACCTAAACCAGGTGAGTATAATCACCTAGGTCTACAATATGAGATTATAAAAAAAATTAACCAAACTATGTTTTATTATCAAACAAATTAGGTCGTATTGGTTAAACAACGCACTTGAATAGCATGCACAGTTTTCGCCTTTTTATCACAATAAAAAAGTCTCGAAACATCTTAAATCTGCACAAGGTAATAGGTTTACTATACTAGCTTAAAAGCGAGTTCCTTTTTTAAATCGTTGTGTTAGGGGCTTAATGTTACTAAACAGCAATGATGGATTACATTGTATGGGTGATTACTCAAATAGAACAAAAACAAGCGCAGATAAATAACCGAAACAATGAGCTACTTCTACTCAGTGATAAAATCAAACAGACTCAGTTTGAACATGAAAAGCAATTAGACGACCTTGCCAGTCAACTGGCACAGAAAGAACACCTTCTTTCAGATAAACAAAATAATGTGATCGAGACTCAAAATGAACTTGATAAAATGAACGAGCAAAGTCGCAAATTAACAGCGCTTATTGATAAAAACCAACAACACATTCAACAACAAACCGAAATTCAGCCTCGACAGGATTAGGCTTGAGTATTTGCTATAACTTAATCACCCCAAAAATGCAGGGAAATATCACCTGCTTAGAAAGTGAAAGCGGCGCATACTTTGAGCTTTCTTTTCTTTTTACCATTCAAACCTAAGTAAAACTGGCCCAGAATAACAAAACACTAAAACCTATCGAGCTTATGCCTATTAAAACAATATATTTAAGCGCTGGCGTTACAAACCGCTGTGCAAATTGCACGATATTTTTGCCAGGGTACCACTAACAATCCAAGAGTTGTCCCTATCAAAACCCAGCCAAATACACTAAACACAAGCGCCCATTTCATATTTTCAGCATTCAAAATTAAGGCCATACCTGCCACCAAACGACAAGCCATTTCTGTAATGTGGGCTTTCGGTGATTGAGCAAATGCGAGCAAGAACGTTTTTACACGCTCAGGTTTAATCAAAGCCAAGAAACCAAATGCGATAAAATATCCACTCAAAAGTGCAACTATCCATTGCGCCAAGTCACTCATCATTTTAATCCTGCATGTTACTTTTTTATAAAGCCTGCTAAACGAACATTAATCAGTTTCTAAAAAAGATAAAAACGTTAACTTTGTAAATAGTTAAATAATAATTAGAAAATAAAGCAACAAGAAAAAGAAAACTTAATAAAAAACCACAGAAAGTGAATATTAATTCTTTATTTTTGAATAAACATGAGTAGAATCACCGTTTTCAAAATGACGTTCAAATTAACTATGAGGTTTTACGTGTTCTCGCTTTTTCGTCCTTCAATGATTGCCCTTGCAGTCTCTACTGCGGTTTTACCAAGCACATTCGCACACGCGCAAACTCAGCCTAATACTGAGTTAAAAGCGCAACTTTCTAAAGAGATTGAGACCATTCAGGTAACGGCAACACGACGAAAAGGCACTGTACAAGAAGCACCACTCAATATTACAGCGGTCGACAATGATGTGATGAAGCAGCAAAACATCACTGACCTTGAATCTGTATCACGCTGGGTGCCGGGTTTAACCATTACCGATCAGGGCGGCCGTGAAAGCTCACCTATCATTGTTCGCGGTTTGAATACAAATTCATCTGAACGCGCCTCTGATTCTGGTACGGTTGCCACTTATTTAGGTGAAATTCCACTGAGTGTTAATTTACGTTTAACCGATATCGAACGTGTAGAAGTGCTGATTGGCCCACAAGGCACGCTTTATGGTGCGGGTACATTAGGCGGTGCTATTCGCTATATGCTAAAAGCACCTGAGCTTGATTACACTGAAGTACAAGTGAGCGGTGACGTGTTTGCCCTATCTGAAAGTGACGGCCAAGGTGGTGAGTTTGGTGCGGTTCTAAATCTGCCATTGATTGAAGATACATTGGCACTGAGAACGAGCTTTAATCATTACACTAACCCAGGCTATATCGATTACAACTATATTGTTAAAACACCGGGTGTTAGCAAGCCAGATATTGACTGGAACAACTCTGAAGAAGTCGCACAAAACATCACCCAACATAAAGATGCCAACGACGAAAGCATTACCACAGCTCGCGTTTCTCTTCGTTATCAGCCATCTGATGTGTTTGAAGCGACGCTAAACTACTTTTATCAAAAACAAAAAAATGGCGCGAACAGCATTAGCCAACATCAAAGTTTGGCGAGCAGCAATCCGCTTGCTGACAAAGTCGGTAAGTACGAGTCGGCATACCGTGTATTAGAGCCAAATACCCAAGAAGATGAGCTACTCAGCCTTGAATTAAAAGTGGATTTAGATTTTGCAGAGCTTGTTTCTGCTACGGGTTTAACCGATTACGAACAAGTGGGTCAACGTGACCAAACCGATCTGCTTTATGATATTTGGCCGGGTTACGCAGACTTTCCTAGTTTTACGGCGTTAACTGACGATACCAGTGAAGTAAAAAACCTCACACAAGAAATTCGTTTAGTATCGAAAACCGACACTGCGTTAAATTGGATCGCCGGTGTCTATTACAATAAAACCGAAGGCAGTTCAGACGACCGTGAATACACGCCGGGCCTTAGCGATTTCTGGGGTGGAGATATCACCAATATCGAAAAAGATTTAGAGTATTTGGCGCTGGGCGAATACGACAACAAAGAGCAAGCTATTTTTGGTGAAGTTGGCTATGCGTTTAGCGATAAACTAAACGCCACTGTCGGTGCGCGCTTTTATGAATATGAAGTAAAGTCGCTGTCTGGTGCTGTTACACCGCTATATTCAGGTGATATTAGCAACATCAATCAAGTACCAATGGAACTGGTTGAAGCCAGCGACAATGGTTCACTATTTAAGTTTAATCTTGATTATAAGTGGGACAACAACATCATGACCTACTTCACTATCAGCGAAGGCTTTAGATTAGGCGGCGGTAATGGCATAATGTCATGCCCTGACGTATTGCCTGATCAACAGATAATCTGTGCGTTGCCACACGAAGTTGATTACAAGCCAGATACCACCACCAACTATGAATTAGGTCTAAAGTCGACTTGGTTTAAGAACAAGCTACATTTGAATATCGCAGCCTTTAATGTGCTGTGGAATGATGCACAAATTCAAGCAACCACGGTTAACGGTAAAGCCATTATTACGTCAAATGCCGGTGAAGCTCAGAGTAAAGGTATTGAATTTGCGACTCGCGCAATATTAACCGATAACTTAAGTACTTATTTAACTTATTCATATGCCGATGCAAAATTAACGCAAGACGCGCCTGCACTGTTTGCGGTTTTCTCTGAAGACGACTACAGCAGCGAAGAAATCGCCAAATATCAACCTTACTACGATGGTGAAAAAGGCGATAGATTACCGGGGGCGCCTAAACATCAGTTGTCATTTGGCGTAACCTACAATACCGACGTATTGGAAGACAAACTGCTGACTATCAACTATGGGTTAACAGCACAAAGTGATGTGATCACAAAAGTAGGTTTAAAAGCTGACGGTGAAACTTTAGCGGGTTACGCTATGAGTAATTTAAGCTTTAGACTTGCCGGTGAAGCTTGGTCAACGACCCTATACGTGAACAACTTATTCGATAAATACGCACAAACCTCGGTGCGTCGTGATAAGTCTTGGGCGGGCGAAGGCAAATATCCAGAGCTTTCAAAATCACTACCCCAGTTACAACGTGTTTATGGACACTATGTGACCACACCTCGTACTATTGGCCTTAAATTCGACTACCAATTTGAGTTATAAATGACCTTAGCCAGTAAAGTAAAACAATACCTTACAAAGGGCGCGCTCACCAAAGCGCACCCTTTATTGGTGTCTTGGTTACAGCAAGAGCCCCACAACCCTCAGGCTTGGTGTTTTCTGGCTGAACTCAATTTACTCGCTGGCGATAAAAGCAAAGCGCTTAAAATTATTAGCAAAGCACTGAGTTTAGCGCCATCATTACCGATTACACTTCAGCTTGCGAAAACGGCATTGTTGGCGGGCGATCACCAGCAATGCGAGAATACACTCAAAGGCTTAACCTTAGATACCGCACACCCACTTTCAGCCTCTGCAATAGAGCTAGATTTGGCCGCTAATTTATGGCTTCGCCTAAACCAACCATATCGCGCACTCTGTTTATTCGAGCAAGCCCATTCACTTGATGAATTGAACACAAACATTAGTTTAAATTACGCGATATGCTTAAAAATGGCAGGCAAAATACCAGAAGCTGAAAGGTTATTTGAGTCTATGATAAAACAACAGCCTTCACACGAATTGGCGCATTTATCACTCGCTGAGCTCAAAGCTGACAAATCGAGTGCCATTCCCGTTTTGTTAGAAAAGGCCCTCGAACAGAAGCCTCAAAGCCAATATTTAAACCATGCCAAAGCCTTATATATAGAAGCACAAAAAGATTACAAAGCCGCATGGCATCACTTCGAATTAAGTAAAGAAAAACCTGCACAAAGCGTTCAGTTTGACGCAAACGCCCACCAGCAGTTTTGTTTAAATCGTATTCAAAGCTCTATTAGTGAAAAGCTTGGTGCGTTTAAAACAAATACGCCCCAAACTGGTAACCAAGCCATTGCCCCTATTTTTATTGTTGGCATGCCCCGCTCTGGCACCAGCTTGTTAGAGCAGCTTTTAGCAACGCAACCACAACTCAAAGGACTCGGCGAATTGAGTTTTTTACCTCAATTACTAAGCATCAAAACGGGGTTTTATAAACAAATAGAATCAACCCTTTCGGATACCCCTGAGTTACTACTTAAGCAATATAGCCAGCTACTTAACCAAGACAACAAGCAAACAGACTTGCGACAAAACAATATAAGAGGCATAGATAAGCAACCGTTTAACCTCTACTTCGTCGACGTGATTTTAAAACTGTTTCCCAATGCAAAAATCATTTGGCTAGTGCGTAATAGATTCGATACCTGTGTTGGTAATTTTAGACAAGCCTACCAAGTAAACAGCCCATTCCATCATTACAGCTTTGATTGGCAACATATTAACGCCTGCTATGACGACTTTATGAAACTAGGTACCCATTGGCAGCAAACATTTGGCGAAAGCTTTGTACGTGTTGATTATGAAAATTTAGTGAGCGAACCACACTCTCAGCTTGCAGATTTATTCAAATTTCTAAATATCGAAGTCGAGGGTGATCCCCTTAAATTTAATCAGCACAACTACTTCTCAGCAACCGCCAGCAAGCTGCAATTAAGACAGCCCCTGAACACGCACTCCATCAATAAGTTTAAAGGGATTTATCCTGCATAAGACGTTATAAATCATCTGGCGTGAAATTGGCTTTAAAAGTAAAAGCATAAGGCGAGTCACCATGCTCTCTTAAATATTGTAAACGCGCTTTTGCTTCTTCGGCAGTGGGAATGTGCCCCTCTTCAATCCACCATAATACATAAGAGTCTTCATTTAGCTTTTCAAACCATTCGCCTTTACGTCGCATAAAATCACGGTGATGGGTGCGAAACATAAAATCTTTAAGGGAGCCTGGACTTGTCCATACTGACATATTGATTAACAAACTCGGGTCATCAAACGCTTGAATGCTCGTCGCATCACCCGATTCATCTTTCAAGCGCCAAACAAAGCCTTCGCTTTGTTCCGCGGTGGCATTTACCACATCGAGATTATCAACAAAGTCTTTAATTTCTGGGGCATCTAAAGAGTATTTTGCTCGGGCTATATTCAATTGTGCTAAATGCATGACTCTCTCCATGAAAAAATAAAAGGCTAAGTTGCATAGCAATCAAACCCGCTCAACAACTTGGTTATCTTCTTAATTGATATGGTCATAATGCTTTAGTTCAATGTTTAAACAACAACTTTTTTTAAATAAGCAATAATGAGTCCCTTGCTCAAACACGCTAGCACAACAATTTTTTCCTATACCCTAAATAGATCTTCAGTGTAGTGGGAAGTTATAACTAAAAGAGGCAAAGTTTACATTTAGACGTTTAATAATGTGGTTCTGGTGATTAAGAATTAATGTTGAAAAATAAGAGCAATCAGAGGGCACACTATCTTCAATCGCCCCAAGATTGCTAAACCCTTCTCTAACCAATTTCGAATGAGGTAATACCATAAGTTCTCTGAAGCTGAATTTCAGGCTGGTTTTGCGTATACATTCTGGCAGTTTCAAAACATTGCCTCATTGCAAACTGCTCAGCCAATTTAACCGCTTCATCGTTGACTTGGGGCACATCTAGGAATATGTCTTCGTTTTCAGATACATGACCGCTTAACCTCAGATAAAGCGCCCGAGCAATATCTGCCGAATCAGCAAACAAGGGTCCTATTTTATATCCCGGTGCACACTGACGAATTACACCTATACCTTTAAGTGCACCATTTTCAACGTAACCTAAAGCCACGCTATCACTTTGCGTGATCCAGCCTTTTAGAAACGCCTGCCTATCTGCTGGAAAAATGCAGCACAATACTTTTTAATGTCGTTAAACTCAAGTGACGATAACGGCTTAATATTTTCTGCATCAACTTGTTCTATGTTTTCAATAACACCACCTTTTCGAACAAAGCGAATATTACGATGAGCCAACTTAAACCCTGACTTTTTATAGTTATCTTGTTGATCAACCACGCCATCCAAACCGACATTACAACCATCTAAATGTGTGAGCGCTTGTTGCCAAAGTTGATAACCATAGCCTTGACCGCGATATTCAGGTTTGACGATATAAAACCCTAGAAAGCCAAAGTCATCATCGTATTTCACCACTGAAATACTCGCTATCGGTTCATCGCCTAAATAGCCCATATAAAAGCCACTTGTATCTACTTGATAATAGAACTTCGCATCATATAGCCCTGGGTTCCAACCTTCGTATTCAGCCCATTTTGTGGCGAGTTCCACATCTTCAAAGCGTGCAACTTTTATCGAGAATTTTTGCTCTGACATTGTTTTTCCCTCGCTTTATGCGTTAATTACGTTTCATTACTTACAAAGGGTCTGAACGACTGGTTTTATACCAACCCTCAATAATACTCAATCATTTTGAGGGACTAAAACTGACGCTAACTTCGTTGAAAATTTCTTATTTAGAACAACTAAATAGCAAAATTTCCGCCTTGCCTACATGGCTGTAGGTACCTCAGCGATAGCAGGAGGCATGAGCGGCGTTATCGACAAGTTTTCCTTGCCTAAAAATAAATCGCTTAATTAAGAGGATGGATATCATTCGCAAGCTGAGCACAACTATTTTCTTCTAAGAAACCCACTATCAAAGCGTTTATTTTGGTTTTGAGCCATTCAGGTCCATTATCTTCCATATCATTGTGGCGCGATTTCGTTATTGTCACCACGCAGCTACCAAACTTTTGCTGCTCACTGACTGTAGGTAAAACCCCCTTGTCGGCAGGAAAGTCACTGGCTCTAATAGATAACACTTTGACATCGTCTCTTCTAGGCAGAGGTACGCGGCGATGATCTAGGGTAATAATATATTGAATATAGTCTTTGCCTTCATTAGCAAGCCAGGCTGAGATATCACCACCGTTCGAATGTCCAACTAAAGTTAGATTATCGAAGTCATAGTTTTTAAAACGCGGTTTCAAATTATTACGAATAAAATCAAGGGTGACTGCACCTCGAGACCAATTTTCACTGCGCGTTTCATATAGATTACCTGACACAGACAAAGGCGGATCGTTTGGTAACTCATGGCCAATTGCCACAACCATATAGCCTCTTTGTTTTAATAAATTGGCAATGAATTGATAATTTAGATGTGATACGCCATATCCCGCACTTATGAAAGCAACGGAGCAAGGTGACTGAGCTTTACATGAGCCAGTTTGAACTGGATGTGAAATTTCAATGGGGATGTAACGATCGCGAGATTTATCAAAAATTACATCAGCTTGCACTGTAAAGTTTATACCCGCCCACAACAGTAAAAACCCTCTCATCAAATACTTCATGAATTTAATTAATCCTTATTCTTATACTCATTACTTAGCTATTTCAGTACATAATATATGTAATATCATGTTTTTAATAATTAAATTTCAAAATCACCTTATTTGAAGAAAGTTGAAATCTAACCCCCCCCGCCAAAGTGGAGTCGAGAACGACTCCTAGAGAAAGATATTTACCTCAAACTCTTTCACCCTATTTCAATGCCTCAATCTGCCCTCTATTTAAGACCTAAAGACGCTTTAGTCTCAGCTAAATAAGTTTGAGATACGGGCACCTCAGTGCCATTTTCCATCACCAAAATTAATTTTCGGCCCTCTTTTTTAGTTTCTACAACTGCATCTTTGGCGACCCACCATGAACGATGTGTTTGAAAACCATCATAATGCTCAACTTTTGCTAGTGCATCCTTGAACCGCATCAATATCATATGCGCGCCTTTTTCGGTTAACACTTTCAAATAGTGGTCATCCATTTGTAAATAAAGTAGTCGCCCTCTCTTTTCAATTGGCAGTTCGTTAATTAGCTCGCTCATTGGCTGACTTTTTATTTCTTCCACTTTTTTAGCTTCATTAGCAAGCACTTCAACATTATGTTTTATCTGCTTATTTTGTTTTAATACAATACTTTTTACTGCACTAACACCTGCGATCACGCCGCCAATAAATAAACAGCTTAAAAAAGACATAGGTATAGACTGCCAATAGTTTTCGAAGCTTTTAAAAAACAAATTAATAATCAGTGGCGCTAATAATGCCATGATTAAACTAGCAACAAAGGTAGATATGATTAGCCTAATTGCTGTCTTATTTAAAGCAGGTGGTAAAGTTTTAAATAGCCGAATTGATAAAACTTGAATGATGGGTGAATAAACCGCATATCCAACAAAACAGATCACAGCCCAAAATGCGCCTGCATATAAAAAACTTAGGTTATGCATCCCAAAAGGCTTTAAAAACGTTAAAAAAAGCACAAAAAAAGCCACTATATAACAATCTGACAGTGTCTCTTTCACGCTAAAAGACTCTCTTAAATACTGATTTTGTTGGTTAATTTCGCGATTCGCCAATTGAACACCCTGTTATTTTTGTTATTTTACGAACTTATCTGCACAGCTTACGAAAGCTTGCTTGAGCACCTGCTCAGCTCACTTTATTGTTATCCCAACAGCCAAATAGGCAACAACTAAACACATGATAAATTAGGAATAACAATGAATATATTAAAACTTTCAGCTCTGACATTATCTTTATTAAGTGTACCTGTATCAGCACAAACTGTGCAATTCGATATTCAAAACATTAAGCATGATGAAGGTAAGGTATATGTACAATTATTCAAAGGAGAAGAAGACTTTAACAATAACATTCCTTATAACGCGACTATCGTAAAAGCCAGAAAAGGTTCAATGACGGTTTCATTTAGTGACATTGAACCTGGTGATTATGCCATCCGTTACTTTCATGATGAAAACAATAACGGCGCAATGGACACAAACCTTTTTGGCTTACCTGTTGAAGGGTTTGGTTTTTCAAACAACGCCAAAGTGAACTTCGGCCCACCGAGTTACCAACAGGCTGCTTTTAAAGTGGCACAACAAACTGTTAAAAATAACTCAACGGTTAATTACTAAGGAGAAAAATCATGGAACGCAGGCAAGCACTTAAAAATATGTTCGGTTTATCAATGGCAGCGGCAATAACACCGTTACCATCTTTCGCAAACTTAGGTCATCTAGAAGCTGATCCGCTTAAGCAAAATGCAGTACTTTTTAATAAAGCACTTAAAACCGAACCCAATCTAAAAGGCTTAGTGGGTTTAAAGCAAAATATTGCCCCACAAACGCTTATGCTAGAAGGTAAATTGCCTGCAGATTTCAGAGGCACATTTTATAGAAATGGCCCTGCGATACACCAAAGACAAGATCAGCGTTACCTTCACCTTTTTGAAGGTGATGGCATGATCCAGCAATTTTCATTTACTGATCAAGGTGTGCGCCATCAAGCCAAATTTGTAAACACGAATAAATTTGTACAAGAACAAAAAGCCGATAAATTTTTATTTTCTGGTCCTGATAGCAAGCTCACTGACAGTTTATCTGTGACCGGACCAGATTCAGTTAACACGGCCAACACCAATATTTTACCGGTAAATGGTGAGCTATGGGCTTTATGGGAAGAAGGCTCAGCCACTGCAATTGAAGCTGATACTCTTGAGACCAAAGGACTGGTCGACCTAGGGCAAAACACCAAATATGGTAATAGCCTAAAAGGTCTACCTTTTTCTGCGCACCCAAAAGTAGACCCTGATGGCACTATTTGGAATTTTGGAAGCACAGCAACCGGCGACATTGTGCTATATCACATAAATAACCGTGGCATCACACAAAACGTTAAGATACTTAAAACAGGCTACCGCGGCCACATGCTGCATGACTTTTTAATAACACACAAACATTTGCTTATTATTTTACCTTCGCTTGTAAAAGACAAAAGCAAAGACATGCTGTTTGGTGCCATTGGGTTTGATAAAAGAATCCCAATGCGAGTATTAGTTGTTGATAAGCAATCTTTAACACTACAAAGAGAGTATCAACTAGACCCAGGCTTCGCCTTTCATTTCGGAAATGCATGGGAAGATCAGCAAGGTACAATTCGTTTCGATGCAAGTCTATACCCAAACCTAGATAGCTTGCATTACATGAGCGACATTATGCAAGGTAAGATAAATCACCCAGAGCCTGCAAAAACAACATTTTTTACTTTATACAAAGATGGTCACATTACTCAGAATGAAATTGAAGGGATCAGTGAGTTTCCTCGCGTCTACGATCATTTAACAGGCCTAAAAAATGAGCTACTCGTTACCCTTTCTTCAGTGAAAAGTGATGTATGGAGCGACGCGGTACGCGCTATCAACACGAATACGGGTAAACAAGATACCTTTGTATATGGCACTGATTTCTTGGTAGAAGAACATGTCATTGTTGATAATACCCAAAAAGAGGGCAACGGCTATCTAATTGGGACTGCACTGCATTTACCTTCAAACCGCACATGCGTAAATATTTTCAAAGCAAATAGAGTAAGTGATGGCCCTGTTTGTAGAGCTTGGTTGCCTGGCGTCATCCCGCTTGGTTTTCACGGTAACTTTGTCGCTGCATAGTGAAAAGCGAGCCATATAAAGCAGCTGGCTTTTGTTTTATACGTATCGCCAGCTGCTTGAAAATAGATAAAAGGTTTTAAAATTAGCTTAAGTTTTTAAATGTTTTGAATGACCCCACTGAAAGTGCAATCCCCATAATTAGAGTAATTAAAAAGCTGAAAGCACTAAAATTATCACCGTTAAACTCACTCAATAAATAGCCAGAGAAAATAAAGAAAACGGCACTTGCGCCCCAAAGCGTACCTGCAATAAACCCTCTATCAAATGAAAATTTCTTCGTCGCTGTCATATTCAACTCCTTATTTGACGTCACAAACAGATTTATACTCTGAAACCAGATATTTATGAAGGGCTAATACATAGAAAATATATAAGCTGTTTCTTAGAGTGGAAGACTCCGACTAACATGGGTGCTCAAAAATACAATGAATAAGATGAAAGTAATTTTCTCTTCACTAAACGCTACTTGCCTAATTCACTCACTATTTGAAAACAAGAGTTTACCGTTCTAAGCTTTATGACTTTTAAAATCAGTTTATTCAAACCTTACATAAGGAAGTCCAAGTTTTATTTGCAAAGACATAAACTGCTCTTCAGAAAATGGACCAAATACAACCTCTTCTGCTTCAGCGTATTTATGATCGTTTCTTTTATCTATGTAATAAAAGCCACACACACTCTTTGGACAAGCGTAAACTGATATAAAGGCTTCGTTAGACGCTATATTTACCGGCTCTTCAATACGACCTATATAACCGCCATTACCAAGAGAATAGCCTAAGCTTTTAACGTCATCGATAATGTACACTTCATATGGTGCTTCGATCCAGCTTGGAGAGCAGCCAAGTAAAAGGACAAAGCATGTGACCGAAATTGTATATATGAATCTCACTTTACGGCATAACCAATTTATTTATTAAACAATTACCCACCTCTTGTCAGAGGAAAAATAATGTAACTGTTTTAACACACATAAGCGCTTAACGGCTTCTTTGCGGAATTCTTCTTTGTAATGCTGATGCTTTTTACAAGTCATGTGACACCTTAACTTCTGTTAAATATTACTATAGATGGTGTCTACTTTTTATGGGTAAGTCCTGCAGCTAACACCTAATTTACTTGTTAGCTGTGAACCCGTCAAAATGACATTAGCACTAGCTATACATGAATAATAAATATTTAGTGAATGCATCTAGCAACACCGAATATAAAAAATAGAATAAAGTGGCTACCCCATTCTATTAAGGACAGTATGAGTGGAAAAACATACCATATCTTTTTTGATTTTGTAGTAATCATCATAAAGAATACTACAGCGGGTATTAGTAAAGGCCAGATGAGTAAAATAAGTTCGAACCAACTCCAATCTTTGCAATGAACCACTTTAAGCCATAACCAAATAGGTAGAAAGCTCAATACGATTAAGTAGGAAACGACCAATCTAGTCTTCATGTACATAACAGCTAACGCCTCGCTTAACCAGCGAAAAATAGCAGGCTAAAATTAGCGAAGAAGGAGCGCAAGCCTGCTGTTTTGCGTCCATTCTTTAATTAATTTGTTATGTTCTCTTTTTAAACTGTATGTACTTAACGTGCACTTTATTACCGACAGTACCAAATGCATTGGGTAAGACTTTTGCTTTTATAAGCCCTCGTAATATTGCACGTGAGTGTATTCTAATTGGATTGAGACTCAATATTTTAAGGTTTATTACTTTACCTTCATTTGATACATCAAATTCTACGGTACCTTCTGTATTTGTTAAGGCACAGGCTGAAGGCAAAGAAGAATTAAACCGTATTGTAATGGGCTCAAAAATACTGGATTTACCTTCAATTGATGTAGCAATGCTAATAGATTCATCTAGAAACTCAATGTCAGGGTCATTGCATGCTTTAGTAACACCAAACTGGACACCAGCTACAAGTAATAATGTGCTAATCACGATGCCTCCTGAGAACATAGACATAATGACTCCCACACGGTGCTAGCCTCCGCATTTTCGTGGGTTAGCTTAAAGCCAGAGCCATAATTAGTTTGTCAAATAACTAAATAGCAGAGGCTAGCATGACTAAACATAACATACTTTTCATTGGCTTAGATACTCATAAAGAGTTTCTTGAAGTTGCTTACATTGAGGATGATCGGGGTGCAAAACCCATTCACTTTGGAAGAATATCTTCAGCCAAGTTAGCCATAAAGAAGCTCATTCGTCAGTTTGAGTCTAAATATCCTCATGCAACCATGCATTTTGTTTATGAAGCTGGCCCTTGTGGGTATTGGATTTACCGCTTAATTACTTCTCTTGGACATTGCTGTTACGTGGTTGCACCCTCGCTTATTCCTAAAAAGCCTGGTGAACGTGTAAAAACTGACAAACGTGATGCTCTTAAACTGGCTAAATTACTCAAGTCTGAAGATTTAACCCCTATTTATGTGCCTGAGCCTGAAGATGAAGCTATTCGTGATTTATCTCGTGCTCGAGAAATCGCTATGAAGGATTTAAAAGATGCCAAATACCAACTAAAAGCACTGTTACTTCGCAACAATATTAACTATGCAGGTACCGCAAATTGGTCTCTCAAACACTTACGCTGGCTTACTGAACTTGTATTGCCACACCCCGCACAACAAATCGTTTTACAAGAGTTTATTCAAACTATCAACGAGCGAACTGCACGATTGGAACGACTTGACAACGAACTCTCTCACTATGTTTATCAATGGCGTTACTACCCTGTTGTTAAAGCTATTCAAGCTATGCGTGGTGTTCGTTTGCTTGTAGCCGCTGGCGTTGTCGCTGAGCTTGGCGACTTATCACGCTTCGACCATCCCCGTAAATTAATGAGTTATCTGGGTCTTGTGCCCAGTGAACACTCGAGTGGTGGCAAACGTCATATTGGCGCAATTACTAAATGTGGCAATGGGCGCGCAAGGCGGTTATTAGTCGAAGGCGCTCATAGTTACCGTCATACTGCTAACATATCCACCGAGTTACAAAAACGACAAGAAGGCTTACCAAAGCAAATTGTTGATATCGCATGGAAAGCGCAATTAAGGCTCTGTAAACGTTATAAAAAGCTCATTAATAAAGGCAAACATTACAACCTCGTTGTCATCGCCATTGCCCGTGAAATGATTGCTTATATCTGGGCAATCGCAAAAGAAGTGGTGCTAGTCCCCGTTAATCCAAAATTACGAATTGCTCGAGTACCCGCTTAATATGAACGAATTAGAGTTAATGCATTGGGTCAAGCATCGGGTGTGGCACAACCACCGACGGCGTTAGGATGGCAATACTGCTAACGCAGGATTGAACCACGAACATAGACTGAAAACAGGTGCCACCGATAATCGGCATAGGTCGAACTAAGTAAGGTCTGCTCTGCTCATGAAAATGAGTAACCAACGAATACCAGCATGAAAACCGACGAAATTACTTGCTTCATCCAATGTATTAACTCGCTCTAATTCAAGTTGAAATAATTATGGCTTAAAAAGTTAGGCGAGGATCAGTGCGTTTAACTTGACAGTGGGAGTCATACCAACGCTTGCCTAACCGGCGCGAAATAGCAGGCTAAAATTAGCGACGAAGGAGCGCAAGCCTGCTGTTTTGCGTCCTTTGGTTTAGGCACTTGTTATATGAACTATTTACCGTGAAAAATAGACCAAAAGGTTTCTCTTGCTTTATGTAGACTCGTTAAATTTTCACCTTTTGAAATAAAAAGTGCTGACCCAGAGAATATTAGGACTAAAGGTAAAATTAAACTGAACATTTTGGCTTCAGCATCATTCCTCTCAACACCATTTAAATTAATGGTCACACTAGGATCAAATAATGCCTGAAAAGCTGAGTAACCTAAAAACACTCCTACACATATAAATAAAACACCAATTAGGCGTAATGTATTTTTATAAACACTGACTGGTAAGTACACTCAGACCTCAAAGTTCATATAACGCTTGCCGTAAACGGCACAAAATAGCAGGCTAAAATTGGCGACGAAGGAGTAAAAGCCTGCTGTTTTGTGTCCTTTGTTTGACGGCCTTGTTATATTTTTTCACACTCTTTAGTGTCTACTGGGAACGTGGCAACTTCTTTGTGATTCATATCCATATAACTGTAATTAACAACAATAGCCATTTTTCGAAACTCAGACATAGACTCACTTGTGCAAACAGCATTTACTAAGTTTGGTTTCATACTTTCTTTGAATTTTGGAACGTCCATATCCGCAACGTCGTAGTTAATTAGTTTATATTTATATGTAAAAGTTTTATTGAAACCAACCGTTGAAACAAGGTGTGTATCATTGTCGACAACCATAGGCAGATTAACATTGATGGTGTTAGCTGTTTCCATCAAAATTTCTGTGTAATCAATGGGCTTTGAAAAGATGCCACTTACAGCCCACTTTCCAATAATCGCACCACCAATAGCGCAAATTATTATAAATGCATTTGTGCCTAGTTTTTTCACTTTGTTCTCTCAAAAATATAACGCCCGCCTTAACAGGCGGAAAATAGCAGGCTAAAATTAGCGACGAAGGAGCGCAAGCCTGCTGTTTTGCGTCCTTGTTTAAGCGATTGTTAGCATGACAATTCACCGAGCTTGATTACAGTTACACTTGCCACTTTAAATGGTCCTCGAACCCAATAGCCCCTTGTGCCAACCTTTATACGTTTGCGATGAAAATCACGCATTTCATCAGACAATATCCACATATTGGCAGTACCTTTATATGGTGCATTTCCTGGGGTTGTGTCTTCTATAACTTGACCGTTTTCATCAAGCAACTCAGGCCAGATCATATAAATGCCATCTGCTTGTGGATCATCACCATGATACAAAAAGTCTGTTCTCATACCTTGGTGGGGCTTAGCATTTTTCAATTCATTACAAAGATCAATTTCATATTCGACAATAAAATCTGGTTGTCTATTTTGAACATCTTCGTAGGGTGAATGCATAAAATTCCTCAGTCATGCTAACGCTTCAATAATAGGCAGAAAATTATAGGCTACACTGCCGCGCAGCGGCAAGCCTATGATTTTATGTCCTTATTGATTGACTTGTTAGCTAACGACAGCTCCAGTACGTAATTAAACCCACAATCTATGGCTACAGCCTTAGATTTAAAAATAGAAACAATATCTATTTCACCTATGTATAAACCTATGACGTCTCCGTCTTTGCCAACCTTTTCGGATGAGCAATGATAAGCAACATAATACTTTTGCTTTTCCTTAACCACGGCGCTTATAGATATCGAAAAAGTGATATTTTGAATTACTATTTCTTGAGGTAAATTTGCTTTAGATATTGTTGTAGAACTATCTAACCACCTAACTTTTATTGGATGTTTTAGCTGAGCTGCAACGACCGATAAAGAAAACATAAGTGTTACTGCAAATATAACTATTCTCACCATGCTTCCTTGAGTTAGCTAACGCTTCAAACACTGGCGCAGCTTTGCTGCGTCCGAGTGCTTTGACTTGTTAACAATACTCGCCTAAGGACAACTCTAATTCATCGGCTTTTAGCTTCAAATCTGCTGTAGACGGCTTTCTCGACATTCGCTTTATTTTCTCATCGGGATCTTGTAACCGGTGATTTAATTCAGGAGAAATTGACTCGTTTAGATCAACCATAAACTCATATTCATCTAAATGGATTGTCATAACTCGCTTATCGATATCATCTATGATTAGCGCTCTGATGGGACATGCTTTTGCAAGCTCGACAAACCTGTTATCGAACGACGCAAAGAACGGTACATAGAAATCGCCGATATTCGACTTGCTTGCAAGTGTTTCTTGGTATCTTATAGCGAATAGATCCCAAGCCATTCCCTTGATTTTGTGTAGCGACTTTTTACCCAATTGACTAATAGGATCAAAAAACCTGAAGTCTTTACCGTGCTTCAACAGTTTCCATGCGAAATAAATTTCAGTCTTGGCAAAGGCACCTAGAGCATCTAATGAATATTCAATCAATAACTCCATTTTCTTATTTAAACTAAGGTCTTTCTGCTCCCTCAATAGAATAGCTTTAAGGAGAATAAGATAGAGCCCCATTCTTCTATCCAGAAAACCTTTAATTTCACTGCTAGAATGAAAGGCATGTAGTGCCTCTATTGCTCTCTGACCAGAAGATTCTAAATTCTCAGAAAATTTTGGATTGCGAATGTCAAACGAGTCTTTTTCATATTCCAGGTGATCAAACCTCTTCAATGCTCTGATGGTATTGAATGGCCTGTGATTTTCAGGCTTCATTGAATCGATCAAATTTTCAATTATGAAAAAAGAATAGTCAAAGTTGAACCCTTGTTCTTTACCCTCTTTTATGAACCGAACAAGACCTTCAAATCGACTTTCTTCTTTGTCTAGAGAACCACCGTTTTCCCATACTCTGAATCTTTCAGCAGCATTTGAATCGAGACTTAATGAATAGTCTAGTGGTATTTCAATCCGGCCTTTTCTTTTGGTGACTTCATAATGATGTTCTGAATAGAATAGCAAGCCTGTGCCATAGAAATATTTTTTCAGTGTTGGACAGTGTTGCTCTATCTCTCTTAAAGAGGAATGCGAAAAGTCTGCATCGAGGTTATTTGTAGAATATACCAACCTAAATCCACGGAATAAGTTTTCATTATTCTCGATAAGATTTTTAAAGCTATCTGAAGGATCATGCATAACTACTGCATTTGTAGCATGCTGCAGCCTCATGATTCTTTCCTGTTGCGTTTCTGTTACCACCGAGCACTCCTTGTATTGTTAACGCTTAGCTAACAGGCAAAATTGAATAAGCTAAAATCGAGCGAAGCGACGAGCTTATTTAATTTTGTCCTAGTTTAGCGCCTTGTTATGCGTTTACACACCGCTTTTAAAGCGCTTGCGCCTGC
>NZ_JBECOS010000021.1:0-9607 GCF_040104455.1 Pseudoalteromonas sp. BZB3
ATTATCCGACATCAAACTAAAGAAAAAACGGGCGCGAGTGAAGATTGAGTGACTAATGTTTTATGCTGAAAATAATTCGGCAGAAATTCACTCGCGCACTTTACAACGGCTGACTAATGGGTGACCCCATTGAACTCTTTATTCCTATCTGAAGTTTTCAAAAAGGGTTAAACCAAGTTAAAGCGGTTTTTATCACCTAATTCCCCGATTTTTATCATTACCTACATCGTAAACTCCTATGACATTGGAAGTTAAGCTTAATATTTGTTTTAAACTGCCTTGATTTTATCAACTCTCTCCATTGGTGAGATCTTGGAAATGATCTTATTCAGGCATTGAACAACTCAAATGTATTTAAGCGTTCTCCAGGTGGCTTTTGACTCTTGTAACTAAGCAAAAAAGCAATGGGTCATGCATATCTTACTCAGCCGAATCCATAATGGCTGACAAATTAAAAACATTGTTTATTAGGAGAATCACGCCATGACACATCCTCAAAAAGGATTCGATGGTATTAAGAGTTACACTAATTCCTCAACTTCATCAATAATCCCTTTTAATTCGATTAAAAGACTTTGTGACAATGATACGGGTGGAAATTTACTCGCTGAGCAATTAATCATTCGGTATAAGAATGCGTATGATAAGCCCAACGCTACAGAGTTTACTGTTGATCAGATGTATAGCGTATTTACGGTCAGTGGGTTCGATTTTGTTGGACAAAGCTCTCATGGCTTTGGGGCCATAGGTTTAGGTGTTGGGCTTAGTTGCAGCTTTAGCCCTGGAGACATGACATTGCCAGGCTTTGTCACAGCTGAAATAAAAGTTGGAGGTGGTATAGAGGCAATTAACGAGACATTTATTGCTGTAGTCAGGCAACCTCAAAGTACTCATTATAAAGAAAACCCTTTTAGAGTTTGTTTTATCTCAGCGAATGGTAGGCATTGGAATGGTAGCCTCAACCTCAGTGCAAGTTTAGGTTTGAAAGCGTCTGGTAAAGCTGATGCAAGTGACCAATCAAGTTCTATGCTCACTTCTAAAACAGATAAAGATGAGCAAAAGAAAACAGCGCAAGAAGAGTTTGGCAAATATGGTTGTATGGCGCTAGAGCAACTTGCTCTCTCAGCAAGTAATGAAATATCTCTTAGTGCTGAAGCTAGTATTGAAGGTCAGTTCATGAACCTGACAGATACTCATCCGAGCTGGTATCACTCATGGAATGATGAAAGGCTCAAACAGTCTTTCTCTGAGATTGTCGGTTATGGAACAGAAAATAACATAAAGCAGCGCATAAAGGCATTTATGGGAAGCTATGATGGTGTGCTTACAGGAGTTTTCCAACATCTTAATTTTTGGAAAACATTGAAAGGTTTTTTTACGGGCGATGAATTACCCTTTGAAGTATTAATGGCGAGTCTTATAAATGCTCAAACATTAATATTTGCGCTAAGAGATCTTAGAGTTGCGGGGCTAGATCGTGAGCTAATAAAGACTTTGAATGATTATAATCTAGATGTTGCAAGGGAGCTGGATACCTTCGTGCTTAAGCGATGGCTAGGAAACAGGAATAGTGAAAATAAAACAAAAACATCTCTTGATGATGTTTTTCATTACAGTAATTTATCTCTACTTATTCCCAAAGACGGCTTTACGGGTATGCCGAGCTTAGCTAATTGGAAAATAGCGATAGAAAATGCCATTAAAGGGTTATCACTCTCCACTCAAGACTACCACAAGATTCTTGAAGAAATTAGCTACCATATTAAAGTAATTAGTTATAAAAAAGCCCAGAAGATACCAACAAAAGACCAAGTAGCCCTTGGTTATGAAAATACTCTCACCTTTATTAATTTATGGGGGTACAAAGCTGGTGTAGGCGCAGGTCTCAAGCAGGCGATTAACTTGAGCGCTTCACCGGTGCTTTCTGTGGCGCTCAATGCAGGTGTAAAAGTCGAAGCTGAAAAAAAATGCACAGTTTATAGATTCCAGAACTACACGCCTGCTGCTGCATTAGATAATGAAACTTCGCAAAGTGAGCTGATAGCTACACAGGATACAGATGTCTCATATGTTCAAACTAAGTTATCAGGTGAAGCCTTGGCTAAGATAACAATTGCCGGAATTGACCCAATCAAAAAACTTTCGGGTAAAGAGGCTGAAGTGGGAGGCGAAGACAGAATAGTAAATAACTTAGGCTACAAGTCATCAACTTGCTATTGGCAAGTACCGTCTCAAAGCTCGATAAATAAAGTGAACTTAATGGCTGGCTCAGGTATTCATTTTGCTCACTCAATTACACAAGGAAGTCTCTATAAAATATGTAATAGAGAGCAGGGCTATTCTCATTTAGTAGCTGAACTTGCAAATGAACTAAGGGTCTCTGTGAGGGATTTGGAGCACTTCTTAAGTCAAAAGGAAGTGGTTGAGATATGTACTTCGAGACTACCAGTTGATGCGTTAGTGATAGAGGTGAGTTTTAAAGCTTCGAAAGGTATAGAATGTGCCATTGAGTGGCCTAAAAATAAAGAGCATGCCCCAAGGCTTTCTCATCAGGCGCGAGAAATAGTGTTCAATAGTATGGATACAGCTATTAAAGCTGATGTACATAGGGCAATTAAAGAGAAACAGGTCTTAGAATCGATTAGGCTTAGATATAGGATAATTGATTCACTAAATTCTGATAGTAGCTTCAAGTTAGGGATTCCGTATCCGATTAAATTAGGGATTAATCTTACTGCGGTAAATCGAGCTGAAGCTTCTGGTCTTGTTGATTTAGCCACGGTTTGGTTTGGGGAGAGTGCAGACTCTATCCTTGCTTACCCTGAAGATAGTGTGCCTGCCGTTACACTTATTCACCAATAACCTTTATTAGCACAACCAGTAAAGCTGGTTGTGCTTTCTTTTATTTTGAAAAAGTGATTAAGTTTGTGCTGTTTATTTGTAATTTTGAACAGCTCTTTTTAAGAAACAATCAGACAAAACTAGTAATGTACTCGCCAAGAAGAATGGGGTTCATCTTTCATGCAGGCGACTTAAAATGCATTATTTCACTGTGAAAAAGTAATTTAGAAATATGTTTTTTTGTATAAAAACCTAGGGTTTTTGTCGAGCTTTATCACCAAAGGCCTCGCACTCAATGCTAGTTTTGTTTTGCGCACTCACAAAACTTTCCACACTTTTCGCCCTTGGTTGCAGTCGCCAACGTGATAAAGAGTTAAATTGAAGGTTGATTTCAAGCCTGTCGCGCTAAAGCTCGACCTACTTCACAATAAGCCGCTACTACAGATTAAGGTTGTTTATTTCACCGAACTTTATTCGCAGAGCTTTATTGCTTAGTCCCAAAAATCTTATCACCCGCATCACCTAGGCCCGGCAAGATATAGCCTTGCTCATTGAGCTTTTCATCGACACTGGCAGTATAAAGCGTAACATCTGGGTGAGCCTCTTCAAGTGCTTGAATACCCTCAGGGGCGGCAACTAAAACCATGGCTTTAATTTCTTTTACCCCATGCTTTTTTAATAAGTCTATGGTCGCTACCATAGAACCACCTGTGGCTAACATTGGGTCAACGACCAAGGCGACACGTTTATCTAAATCAGAAGTGAGTTTTTCAAAGTAGGGTACTGGCTCTAGGGTTTCTTCATCTCGATAAAGACCAACCACAGAGACTCTGGCACACGGAATAATTGATAGAACACCTTCATTTAAACCCAGTCCAGCCCTTAAGATCGGAACCAAGGTCAATTTTTTACCTGCTAGTTGTTGTGTGGTTATATCACCTTGCCAAGAAGCGGTAGTGGTATCTTCTAGCGGTAAGTCCCGAGTTGCTTCAAAAGTTAATAAGCTGCCAATTTCAGATACCAATTCACGAAATGCTTTAACACTAATATCGTGTGTTCGTAACAGCCCCAGTTTGTGAGAAATCAATGGATGTTTAACTTCAACTACGCTCATGATGTGCCCTAAATAAATTTTTATAATGTAGTTAAGTCTAACAAGAAGGAGAGGAATCGATAAATTCTATTAGAGAATTAATAAGCGCAATATTAAGAACAGATTAATTATTGTCCTTGGCCAATTAAAAAATGAAACTCCCAGAGTAGGCTTTTTATTGTGCTGTTATTTTCGAAAGCGCGACATATTCTCGAATTGAAAGTTAAATTAAAACCTGTCGCGCTAAAACGATCTATATTTCAAATCGCGGCATAAAGCCGCGCCTACAGATGAAAGTAGCTTATTTTTATTTAAGGGTTATCTATTTTTAAAGCCATGGTTTTACTTATCCAAGCACTCAGTGCATTCACGCTAATATAGTATTCCTGCCAGCCATATTTGCCTTCTCTTTGGTGTTGCGCTTGTGGTTCGGGATAATCTCCCCCTGATCTGATCCCAGCGATGTAGTACCCTGTTGCAAGTTTCACAAGCGCAGGGCTGCCACTGTCGCCGGGGCCATTAATACCCTCAAGAGGTAAAACGTTCTTGCTGTTAGGAGCGTCAAAATTGAAAATCAGATAATTGCCATCGACGACGTCTATTTTGTTGTGTGCCACGCGCAGTTGTCTGTCGTTCACTCTCTCTTGGCGAGAGACGCCTTTTGCACCATCACCAAAGTCGCCCCAGCCCATCACTTCTATGATTTGGTTTTCTTTTACTTTTGACTCAAGTAGGGGAAATGTCTTTGCGTTTTCTATTGGTTGCTTAAGTCTTAGCAAAGCAATATCGAATGATGGGTCTTTAACCTTGTCTTCAATGTTGATGATTTTACCTTGCTCATTCTTAATTGCTTTCATATAGCCATATTCAGGCGGCAAATGGATCGAGTGAACTTCAGTTTTGTTACCCGCTATTTCAAGCTGACTGCCGGGCTCTAATAAAATAGTACAATGCGCAGCAGTTACAGCCCACTGTGCTGCCAATAAAGTTCCGACACAGTTTTTAGTTTTACCGTCATCCTTCAAGGGAAAAATAGCGGGGTAATCGCTTGCTTGTTGAACGTACTTATCGTCATTTACATCGTGCCTAATTATCATGGCATTGGCGTGCAGGCTGGTTGTGATTAAACCACCGATAATTAATTTTCTGATTAAGTTCATGTCTATTCCTTACCCTTCATGTGTTTAGAGTTATGAGATAGCAAGTTGAGTGCCTGATTGTAAGACTCTAATATTTATAGGTTTTAGTTTTTATAGTGATTTTATGTTGGTGTGGTTTTACGGTTTCGATAAGGTTTTTATGATTTTGCAAAAGTAGTCGAAGTGTTATTTAGTAGCGCTTATTGTCAAAGTGTGGGCTCTCCTTATGTGAGAGCCATTACGGTTTTAGCTTTTTATTGACTTAGCAGATTCATTTTTTGACAGATTACTCTGCATTGATCGAAAGCAAGAGTTCTTCGTTAATTTGCGAAGCAGGAAAGAATATATATTGCTCTTTTTGAAATCCCGTTTGTGGTAGCCACTCAATCAATAGTCCTTGCCAGTTTTTGTTGAAGCTGACTTTTATCTGTTGTGTTTGCTTAGGGCGCCAGCTGGTAAGTAGTGTCTTACCATCAGGGTAATACACATCGTTTTGTTCGTCATAAAAGTCGGTGCCATGGTATATGTTTATGACACCGTTTGTTTGAGGTAAGTCGGTTAAAAGAATACGAACATCTTTATCCACTCGAAAATCAAAAGATTGAGGAGCAACAAGCTGCGTTGTATCTGGAGTCTCGTTTGTTTCAGTATTTCCACTGCTTTCAGTTGTTGCAGCTGTTTGAGTATTACTTTCATTGTTTTCTGGCACCTGCGAACTGCTTTCTGACCCACCGCCACACCCCACAAGCAATGCGAGTAAGATGATAAGTGTAATTGAATTGGTAAGTTTCATCTTGTTTTCCTCTTACTTGTAAATATAGTTTATGACAGAGCGTGCTGGTTTGTACCAGTCTGTATGGCTGGCTCCGCTATTTATTACCCACTGAGCAAAATCAGGGTAACCTTTTTGAATATCCTTTCCTTCTGAAAGTTGCTCAAAGTTGTCTAGTACATTGATTGCCCATGGGAAGTTATTTGAGTTCACGAATGAGTTAGTGGCATTACTATTGTCATCGTGAAGGCCGTACTGACCTTGGTTAAATAAGCTAGTGCCTGAAAATTCTTTTAGATGAACCTCCCACTGGCGTCCAGCGAACTCTCCATGGGGCTTGTCTACAGATGCAAATATAAATAAATCATAGGGGGGGAGGCCGATGGAAGATTCATCGACACTCTGATTAAACTCAACATTCAGTACAAACTCACTGCTGATGGCATTTTTACAACTTGGCATAGTTCTAAACATATTGCAGCTAGTAGAGACGTCTTGCCAAACATCTGCAGATAAAATGAAAATAACCTCGCTGGCTGCTGCTTCAGGTTGTAATGTTACCGTTGAGCCTGACTTTTGCAGCGTTGCTGATTTGATATTCGCCTTTGTTACATTGGGAAGATGAAGTGCAAAGCCGTTATGATACTCCGCGCCAATGGCTTGAATATTATATTTTAGCTCGAGTGATGAAAGGTTATTATTGATATCTTTTTCTAAATAATATCTATATTTAACAACAAGGTCGTTAAAATCATAATCCCCCATTTTTGGCCATCTATCTTCAAACATGATGGTTGCATAGCCTGATGCAGACGGATAGTAACTTGATGATGTAGTGGGAGTAGTCTCTTCTTCAATAAGTACATTGTAGTTTGTGTCTGTGACCGTACCGTCATCATTGATACCTTCTAAAGCACCAATTGGAGTAACGTCTAATGAAAAGATCATATCGTTGAAGTCGTTGTCACCCTGCATACGATAATAATCTTCAAACGCAATTACTAAGAGTTGACTTTGCGTGTCATAAAACACGACATTGTGTTGTTTTACTCCATCAGGTTCTGGGTTTAAGTGCGGAAGGCTGTAAAAGGCTTGATCCCAATACCCTGAGCTTTCAAGTTCTGCATAGCTGCTTGAGAACCCCCACCCATTTGGAATAACAAAAAAGCCCATTGCTTGACCAGCAGCTAATGTGATCTCTAAAGGCACAGTATCACCTTGGTCTAATAACCCCGCATTAGGTTTAGATGCGTTAGGAAAAATGATTTTATGTTCTGCAATATCGGTGAAAGTTTGAGGGGGGGAATTTGGATCATATAAGAAGTAACCGAAGGTATTTCTGAAATAGGCACCTTCGTTTAAAAATGTAACACTTACGGTTGCTTGTCCCTCAAAGTCATTGTCTATAATCAAATTACTCTTTGAATCAGTGTCAATATAGTCGGGGTTTACTCGGCGCCCATCTGGGATCTTCGCATAAATATCGGCTAGAAAAGTAGCGGGTAGCTGGTCGTTAATATTAACAACATTGAGCGGTTCGCCTTTAGCATTGTAACCCGTGTTTCTGTCACTTACCCAACTGATGTTGATAGGCCCTAAGCGAGTATTTAATGTATCGGTTTCTGCATTTGCTAAAGTTGAAAAAAAACTAATGACAATGCATATGATTAATGTCTGATAATAAGCCATATTAGATCTCTCGCTACTTTATTTATAAATAATTTTTAGCAAATAATAGACCTATATTTTCTTCTTATTAATTAATGGCTTATGTTTTTCTTGTTAAGTTGTTTTATGAACATGCATTGCATTTTGCGAAAAGTTTAATGAGTACGCCTTTTGAGCTTCTTTTATTACTCTGCGAGGTTGCAAATCAATAAAGGTGAAAACCGTTAAATGAGATATAAGTAATAATGAAATCGATTTTCATACTGGCTCGATTTTTGAAACATATATGGATGTGATAAGCAAATTACAAGGAACACACTATGTTGATGTACAAAGCCGCAGGCACTAGCCCATTATCGACCCCAAATCATATTGAAGGTGGGCAAAAGTTGTCGCAGAGCGGCAATGATGAAAGGCAATTTAGCCAAGCAATTGCCGCTGAGATGCCCATGCAACAGACTTCTTCTGTTAGTCAGCAATATCAACAAAAAGAGCTACAAACGACCATACGTAACGAAGGTTTTTTAGGGCAAATGCAAGAAGCCATTTTAATGCAAAGACTTGGCGTTGATATGGAGAAAATAAAACAGTTGAGAGAGAAGCTCGATGAGCAAAAAGAACAGTTTGATGCAGGTGAAATTTCTGAGAAAGATTTTAATGAAAAAACCTCAGAAATAGAGAAGATGATTGCTGAAGAGTATCAAAAAGGGCAGGAGCGAGCGCGGGCACATGAGCAAAAGAAAGAGAGTTTAAAAGAAAATAATATTACATAACCATAGAGCTTTGAGCTTAGTAATCAATGTTATGTAAACCGAGAGGCATTCATATTTAAAATTACAGCTAACAAGCTCGTTGTTTAGCATTCATCTTGCGCAAAGAGATGTATTCGCTGCGCTTGCAGTCGTAATCCCTTTGCTTCTTCTAGCTAGATGCAGACTCAGTATTTTTTAAAGGCTTCCTTCGTATTGCGTAAAAAATCTTTGAATCAAGATTAGCGTAGTTTTACATCCATGTAGCTAGGTGCAGTTTCAGCAGCATTTAAAATTGTTCATTTCAACTTGCGCAAAGGGAATGTACTCGCTTCGCTCGCAGTCATTAACCCTTTACACCTTCTAGCTAAATACAGACTCAGCAGTTTTTAAAATGGCTCATTTCACCTTGCGCAAAAGTAACCTTGCTTCGCAACGTGTATTTTGCACTTTGTACTGGTACGATGAGTTTTTGATCTAAATATAAATAATTAAAACAAAGGCAACATCATGCAGGAATTTTTTGAGAAGTTCGTAATCAACACTAAAGTACATGTGGTGTGGGGGGAGATGGATGCATTGGGGCATGTGAACAATGTGTCGTATTTCCGCTACTTTGAAACCGCACGAATCGATTTTTTACAGCAAACAGGGCTTTTATCTATTTTATCTGAGCCGACCCATAGCCCAGTGTTACGCGATACTTATGCGCAATATAAGCGCCCAGTGACTTTTCCTGATACCTTGTACATTGGTTCATACATTACTGATATAAAAGAAGACCGTTTTACTATGCGCTATGAGGCGTTTAGCGAGTCACAGCAAGCAATCTGTACAACGGGTTATGCGAATGTGGTGATGTTTAATATGAAAACAGGTCAAAAGTCGCCAATTCCAGAGAATATGATGACTATATTAAAGCAGTATGAGATGGATGTTGCTCAATAGGTTTTGCAGATGGAGGAGGGGGGTACTCATTGAGCTATGCTAATTAGGTATCCTTATTCTCACCTCTTCAGGCTGAGTTGCTTCGTTTCGGGTTCAGTGAATGAAAATAACTTTAGTAAGATTGCGCAAAGAGCATATTAAAACATAGGAAGACGAAGTATTACGTCCATGTAGATCTATGCTGTGTCAACTGCTTTTAAAATTGCTCATTTCATCTTGCGCAAAGAGAATGTACTCGCTGTGCTCGCAGTCATAAACCCTTTGCACCTACTGTAACTCCCCCAAAAAATGAAACAGTTCATAAGTAGAATTTTCCATTAACTAAAATAGGAAAATTTACGATGAGAAAAAGCAAGTTTACCGAAACCCAAATTGTTAGCATGATCAAATAAGCTGA
>NZ_JBECOS010000022.1:0-7543 GCF_040104455.1 Pseudoalteromonas sp. BZB3
CAGCTTCTTTGATCATGCTAACAATTTGGGTTTCGGTAAACTTGCTTTTTCTCATCGTAAATTTTCCTATTTAAGTTAATGGAAAATTCTACTTATAAACTGTTTCATTTTTTGGGGGAGTTACATTAGGGTCTGGCCTAAAGTATGACAAGATAACTGAAGCAGTTTCGAAAGTTAACTTTGCAAATGTTAAAGAGTTCTCTTTGGGTGCAAGTGAACTATTTTGTAATGCTCATTGTGTTTTTGGCACCATAGGTGACATAACTAATAGTTTTACAGGTATGCCTAAATTAAAAGACTTATATTTAGGTGGGGCCTTTGAATTACATAAACCTCTTTATTTTCCTGAGTTAGAAAGGTTAACTATCCAACTAGATGATTATTATACGTGCGTAAATGGTGGACCGATTGCACAAGCTACGTTAGATAATCTTCTTAAATCTCGCTTTCCAAAACTTAAAGAAGTTGAAATAGATTTAGAACTTTTTGAAGAAGACAAAGAATATACATTGGTAGATTCATTTTTATCTGAATTACAAACACCTAATCTAACTCAATTAGAAATTTACGGTAGCTTTAAATCTGGAGAGTTCGAGCGTATAAATCATTTGGTAAAAATGAATAATAAGCAGGTAAATCTTACGCTAGCTGAAAGCAAGTATGAGTGAGACGCTTCTTCTAGCATCTCACTTAGACATGTGAGCTTTTATATTAACTCAAACATTGCAATGTTGATCTGCACTGTATTTTTAGAAGCTACTTTGCGACTTTATTTAAAATCCAATCTCTTAACAAACTGCCATCCACAAGCTTAAAGTTTTGTGTGCTTTTAGGCATTACATTATGACCATCTTGAACAACTAATAGCCCATTAGGGAGGGCTTCACCAAGATAGCTACTTGTTACTGCCAAACCATCGGTTTCTGAAGCACCATCGATCATGCTTGCCCAGTTTACGCCGACTTTAAAAACACCCAAAAATTCATTGTTATTGTCTACGGAGTATACCGCATAGCGGTTATTACCTTGGCTAGATACAACAAGGTATTGTTTGCCGTTTAAGCGATATAAGCTCATGCCTTCAATATCGGCTTCGACTTGCTCATTTAGACCTGCGATTAACTTGTCAGACTGTTTGCCTTTGAGATCTTTTAACCATACACCCGTTGACTCTTCGCCATAAAACAAGCGTTGATTCGCATCATCGCTTACACAGCCTTCAGGTTGACTAGGCACTGTCCATTCTAGAGTTTTCTTGCTTGTTACCTTTTGCTTATCAAATGCAATCTCGTATTTTTGAAAGCGACCATCGGTGTCATTAATCCATACTGCCAGTTCTCTACCGTATTGTCCTAGACATAAACCATATGGATCAGCCAAGTCTGTTTTAATATCGGCAAGCAAAGTAGGGAGCCCAGATTTTTGATCGATTTTAAATAGGCTGATGCTTTTATTGGTTCGGTTACTGGCTGCTGCAATATCAACAACTTCATCATTGAATTCAACGCCGTAACGAATATCGACATTGTTTACTCGACCAACAGGTAAAGTTTTTACAAGATTGCCCTTAAGATCGTATACGTTGAGACCTGACTTTTTATCAGTACCATAAACCAAGCTATTTGAAGGGTTAACTCTATTTACCCAGATCTCAGGGTCATCTGCGGCATCACCATGAGATACAACAGGGGTCGTTTGTGCAAAGGCCATCAGATTGGCAATCGGTTGCTCATTCTTCTTTTTCAAGGGTAACTTATGTTTGCCTAAATTGATTTTGATATTCTTTGATGTCTCATCATCGAAGACATAAGCAATTAAGTTTTTGTCAGAGCGGTAAAGCTGAACAGTTTTAGGCGCTATGTCTTTGGGCAGCTCAAAAGGTTTGAACGCGTGATTATTTTGGTCAAGTAGCCAAAGCTGGTTTGTACTCGGTGACACCACAGACACATCACCCGAAGCGGTTGTATCTAAGTATTCTACTTCGAGCCCCTCAGGAAGCTGTAAAAGTTCTCGAATAATTTCAAGCTCAGGGTTAGTAGAGTACTGCCAAACGCCAATATTTTCTTCTGCAATATAGAGTGATCCGGTGAGGTCGTTCACTGCACAAGACTTCATATTAAGGCCCGCTGCAAAATGTCGAATTTCACTTAATTGCCAATCAGTATCGTTTGCGGTATTTAGCGCCATTTGACTAACGATGCCGTTTACATCAACAGTGAATAACTCAATATGTTCAGATGATGAGCCTAAGCAAATTGCATCAAATGCTGTTTTATCAGCCAAAAGCTCATACGCCTTTTCAATACGATTGTGTTTAAAATCAACTTTAACGAGCTCGATATTACCGGTGTTTTTATTTAGTGTTGATAACACCCCAACAGACTGAGAATTTGGTAGCCACCTAAAATCTAAATGTTCAGACTTAGAATTGATTGTCGATAAAGCTCGCCCTTGCTCATCGAGTAAAGCGATACCGTGCGCTTCACTCACAGCAAGCTGTTTATGGGCAGTATGAGCGGCATCAATAGGCGAAATAAACTCAGACTCGGTTAGCCATTGCTTATTAGTCTGCGAAGCATTGGCAACGCCACTACAAAGTAATCCACCAATCAACAAAGATAATTTTAAAGATGTGTTTGTCATGTTGAGCTCTTAAAGCTGTTACTAAATCATTGCGGCAGACAGTAACGATGAAAAATGACATAAATGTTTCAGCTGACTTACGGGCAAGCCTTGGAAGAAGTAATTACATCTTTTAGATACCCAAAAATAGCCTTTTTGAGCTAATTTGACCTCTTTAAGCCGGTTATAACGCTTTCAAAAGAAATAGAATTGAGTGTAAATTAAATAAAAACGACGACATGCGTATTTTAATGTGAGCTAAAAAGACCCTTAAATAAAATTGGCTTGAATTAAAGCGAAGTGATGAGCTTTTAAAAATAGTTACACTAATAAACGGAGTAGTTTGTGGCGCATGATGTCGCGTAAAAAATAAAAACGATGGGAAACGAATATGGAAAAAGCATTAAATTTCATTAAAAAATCTAATCATGTATTGTTCTTTCTAGTCATAGTCGTGTTTATTGGTGGTTTTACTTTTGAAATGGCCTCAAAACTTTTCAAAAAGAAATATGAGCCACGTAAAATAGAACTTGTTGATAGCACTCAATCTAAAGATGAGCTTAAACGGCCTGTTTATACCGTTGAATATTTAACACGGCTAAAAGACGTTTATATATTTGAATTAACATCTGATGTGATAGATACAAACGAGTTTCACGAAACCGAAGTGGTAGAAATGTTTAACTCAGCCTCAATTTCGCACGATTTGTATGTTGATGGCTATTTATCGCACAATGCAGTTAATTTAATGTTTGTAAGAGAAGACGGCACTCAAACCATGCTTCTAAAAAGAGACGGGTTAATCGTCGAGTTTTCTAAGGTTACACCAGAGCCAGTCGAAGGCGCTTATCAGCTGGATAAGAATCTTTATTTGATCATCGATGAAGATACCAATCAAAATGGATACCTAGATCAAAAAGACGCTGCAAAATTATTTTCTTCAAATTATGATGGACAAAATTTGGTACTGATACTTAACAACGTTGGCTCATTTAATTTGATTGCCGACAACAAATTGATTATTTCTCAAAAAGGGGATTCGCCCAAGTTCTTCACATTTGATGTGAACTCAGGCAATTTGGTGAGCTTGAATACCGCAGTAAGCAAGACTGCATTTAAATCAGAAAAAAAGTAGCTTAGATAAATACGCATACACCAAAAAGTATGCGTATTTAAACTAAGATTTAAAATTGTTAGTTGTTTAAAAAGTGACTCAGCACTTGCTCGAATTTTGCAGTTTCTTCTACCCATGGCCAGTGGCCACTTTGCTCAAACATGCTGTAGGTTGCGATGCCTTTTGGTAGCATGTCGTACAAGCGATACACCAGTTCAGGTGTAGATGCATTATCATAGCGTCCAGCTGTGATAAGGGTAGGGATCGCAAAGTCTTTTATTTGTTCTTCAATATTGATGCTGAGTAAAGTGCCTCGTATTTCTCCGTAGTCTAAGTCAATAATGTCATCAAAAACCTGAAGGTTAAAATAGTCACGCTCATCATTTGTTTGGTATTTTCTATTTTTACTTCTATTTGCAACATCAAACCATTGATACCAATCCATGTAACGACCATAAGCAATCTCGGCAAATTTATCATCAGTACTTTTTATACCTTGTGCTTTGAGTGATTCTAGTTGACGCCACTTTTCAGGGTATCGCGTGCGAATAATATGAAAATATTGATTAGCATTCATCTGTTGGCTTTTAGTATCGTAAGAGGCATTCAGCATCACTAACTTTTTGACATGCTGGCTATGTTGAAGTGCATATTGCATAGCTGGAATACCACCATAAGAATGTGCCATTAAAGTTATTTTTTTAACTCCCAAATACTGTCTGACTGACTCAATGTCGTCTACTGTCATTTGTGGGGTAAATTTCCCCTCTATTTTACGGGTTGATCTACCCCGACCAATGTCATCAAAAAACACCAACTGATAACCCTGCTTTTTTAAAAAATCAAACCAACCTACAAATACAGTGTGACCACCACCTGGTCCACCATTAATAATCACAACAGGGTGGCCTTGGCCTTCAGTGCGAATATAAATTTTGCCTTGGGGTACGTTTATATAATCTTCAGTAATGTCTTTATTTTTTGCTGATACTTCAAAGAGCATCATCGAAATAAACACGCTTAACACAATAAAATTTGTCAGATATTTTTTCAAAATAATAGGTCCTATAGATTTTTGTTATTGAGCGCCATTACTTTAATAATTAGTAGCTTAGAAGTTGTGGTGAAGTTGTGAAATATACACTTTTGAACGCTGCTCAATGTGGTGAAGTCATGAAAATTCACGTATATTTCTGAACGCAAGTGTTTTCTATTATGGGCAAAGCCCTGCTTTTAATTAGGTTGTACAAACATGCGATATGCTTTTGGCGAATATGTTCTAGATACAAAACAACAGTTGTTATTTACCAACGAGCAACGCGTAGAGCTAGAGCCTAAGCAATACTCAACGTTACTTTTGCTGTGTCAGCATCAAAATGAAATAGTGACTCGAGAGCAGCTTTTAGAAACTAGCTGGAGCGGGGTGATAGTCAGTGAGAACACCATAAACAAACATATCGCAGTGCTCAGAAAGTTATTAGGTGACAATGCAAAATCACCCAAATATATCGAGACAGTTGCAAGAAAAGGCTATCGCTTTATTGCTAACCTTGAGATCTTTGATGAAGCGCCTTCTACAGTAAACATCGAGCACAATAACAACACCGTTTCATTCAAACCGAATTTCCTATTACTTGGTTTGCTCGTTACGGTCCTCATTTTAGTATCTATTTACTTATTCTCATGGCTGAGTCCTAGTTCAAAACCTACGCAAGACATAAAAACACTCACTCGTATGCAAGGTGATAAATGGAGCATAAGCTTTTATAAGAACGATTTAACAACAGTGTTTATTAATCAAAAGCCACAGAGTTCAGAATTATTTCTTCAAGATTTAAACACTCAACAAACTCAGTTAATTCAACATCAGTTCGACTTTTTATCTTTTGCTGTCGGGGCTATTTCAAAACCGCAACTCTATATAGTGGGTAAACAAGGAGGCAAAAATTGGCTGGTCAAAGGCAATATTGTCAACAACACTTTTATTGTTGAGCAGCAACTCGATATTTCAGAGCTTGCAATTTATGATATCGACTTCTCAAGTCATCTCGAACAACTCTATTTAATTGCGCAAACAACCTCGATAAAAGACCGAGGATTATATCGGGTAGATCAAAACTTAACTGACATAGTCCCGCTTTATTTGCCTAAAAATAACAATGTATTATTGACCAGAGTTGATAGTGGCATAAACAAAGAAGCGATATTACTTTTGGGTCAGCGCCCTAATGCGCGTTCAATTGTTTATGCGTTTACGCCAAAAAACAAAGAACTCAATAAAGTACATGAGTTTGACGCATATGTGAGAGACGCCATTTGGCATAATGAATTTATTTTACATACCGACACGCCACCTGCTCAGCGCATATTGAAGCGCTCGATAGAGCAGAACTCTAGCCCTACAATAGTAGCGACATCGAGCGAATACCTATGCTGTGAAATGATTTTTTCGCAATCATTGAATCAGATTATTTATCGAACAAATACCACAAACTACCAAATTGAGTGGGTAGGGGAGCCTGATTTTGCAGTAGATAACTCCACAGTTTACGACATGACTCCGTCGTTGATGCACCATAAAAAGGGGATTGCATTTGTGTCTAAACGTTCTGGTAAAAGCCAAATATATACGCAACAAAAGCTCTCACCACCAAAGCAGATAAGTAACTTTACGCGCTACCATATTGTTCATGCACTATCGGTTAGCCCAAACGATAATCGATTAGCAGCCATAGTTGATAATCAACTTTTCTTGTTTGCAACCAATGCTCAAAGTCTACCAATCAGTAAAGTATTTAATAACATTGACTGGTTAGAAGATGTGACATGGCTAGACGATAAACACCTAATAGTGCGCCATAAAACTAAGTCGGCCACTTGGTTAGAAATATATGACACAGAACTCAATAGCATTAAAAAATTACCATTACAGTGGCTACAGTTATTCCGTTCAGAGTATGGTGAAGCGAGATGGTTTGCGCTGCACACATCACATGGGCTGGTGGAATTAGAACCGCTAATGTTTAATCCTGATGTTGAGCTTAAAATAGCCAAAGAGTTAAATGGGTCAATTCAAGATACTGGAAAAATTATCAATGCAGGCCCATATTTTTATCAGCAAATAAATAAAAAACAAATTCAACAACTTGATAGCCAGGGCCAACATTTAAGACTTCATGATTTTCAACGCATTTATGGCTTTGATGCGCATAACACAAAACTAATAGTCAGTGAACTAACATATCGCTCTAGCGACTGGCATGCAAAGTCGATTGCTCAATAAAGCTTTAAATTGAATACCACTAAAAAGTGATTTAAAAACAAATGATGTAGCGAGAGGCAATAAACAAGTAACAAAGAACACAAAATGTTCAAATAATCCAACAGGTTGTTGCCTTTTAATATTAATCTTGTATAGTTGCACCAAGTCGGCATATAGCGCAGCCTGGTAGCGCACTGTCATGGGGTGTCAGGGGTCGCAGGTTCAAATCCTGCTATGCCGACCAGCTTTACCTTTTACCCTTCTAAGATGTATCTTTTTTACAGAATTTACTTATTCTTCCTTAGTCTTATACATTACTTTTTCATATATAAGTTTATAACTTCAACTATTCTGTTATCTCTATCAAGTAGTTACGCTCGAATGTAGAACTTTGTGAAACTCATTTCATTTTGCAAAGTGCAAGACCTGATAATCCTCTAGTCAGCCTCCGGGGCCTTCGTTAGCTATGCTAACAGGTGCTGAAACCAAGACTGACCGGAGACTGTTATGGCACTTTACTGTGGTATCGACTTACATTCAAATAA
>NZ_JBECOS010000023.1:0-5435 GCF_040104455.1 Pseudoalteromonas sp. BZB3
TTATCAAAATGGCTTTGTGGAAAGATTTAACCGAAGTTATCGTGAAGAGGTGCTAGATTTATACTTGTTTGAGTCACTACAAGAAGTACGTGAAATCACAGATGAATGGTTAGATATTTATAATTATAAGCGACCTCATGATTCACTTGGTGATATGACACCAATTGGTTATCTTGAGGCTGCATAAAATTCTACAAAAGAGCCGTACTAAATTGGGTGGAGTTACATCTTAATTAGAATGTTGAAATAAATCTAAAAACAATCGGCTTAGTATTATTGAGTACATTACATGTCAGTGGCTACGGTAGTGATGCCCACGCTGGTAATGAAAGAGAAACTCCATCGGCTAAAAGCGGAACAACAACTTGTAAAGGGTTGGCTCACCTCAAATAAATGTATTAGAGAGTCGTTGTTCTTTAAACACCAAAATTCGGATAAGGAACAGGTGAGGCTGTTTCCGTCAGATAACAGCAATAATCACACATCGTCCAATTTATCTATATTTTTTATTAGAGGTTTTGTGCGTGCGGCTCTCCTAGTTTAAACAACCATAGCGCGCAGGCAAGTGACGCAATAATAGGTGTGATAGTTGGAATTAAAAGAAAGAATCCTTCCGTGTATTCATGCTTTAGTAAAAAGCTTTGAATACTGCCCGCCATTATTAAAATAAGTGATAAGCCAAACATTCCTCGCGTTAGTAACCCGAACGGATACCTAACAGTAAGTAAGTGCTGGCTAATTACCCAGTATGCGATAAGCCGCAATAGCTGACTAATGACGAAAGTGTACAAGGCGCCTTTAATCCCCATCATAGAGATCATTATAGGGAAGGAGAGTGCGCAGAAGGCGCCAGTTGATATTTCAATATACATTTGAGTGTGACTTTTCTCATGACTAAAGCAACCCAAGTTATAGAGTGCTCCCCATTGTTTAAGCACACCTGCGATAAGCAGCCAGGGTAAGAAATCCATTGCTTCTTGTATCTCTGGAGCGAACAAAAGCCGAATTAACCAGTCGGCCCAGAGCCATACAATTAGACTGGTTGTCATCGCGAACAGTACTCCCAATGTCGCACCGACTCCTGCAGTAGCTAATTTAGAATGATCTGACAGTACATTCATTCTTCTGGCATACCACCAAAGTAAATAGGGCTGATTGCACAGTGCAGCGACTAGAAAAAACTTTACGCCAATTACATAGGCTGCCAGTTGCTCTGGTGAAATATGTTGCGCAAGAATGACGACTTCCATTCCTTGGCTTGCGTACATCGCTAATCCACTTATCACAAAAGGCCAACCGTATTTAAGGGTTTGCATGGTGGTTTGAGAACGAAATTGAATCCCGGTACTCATTTTTTGATAAATGAGTAATTCGATAACTTGGACAAGACTCGCAATAAATGCTGCAGCGAGCATAAGAGTTAGACCGTAGCCGAGTTGTAAGCCAACGACTGTAAGAACACAGTAAAGAACGGTGCGAGTAAGCATAGAGCGCAGGAATAGGAATGCTTTCTCTTCCATTCTTAGCCAAGCTAGACTCAGCCCTATCGTTCCTTCTAAGGTTAATATCAGTGTACACAAGACTAGCTCTAGCAAAGATAGTTCTATGAGCTCTTTAACCACAGGCAAAAGAACGGGTGACAACGTTAACACACTTAACATTAAACAGGCTGCAATTAAGAGTGAGGTTCCGACGAGTTCAGCGGCTATCTCGTGTTTACTTTCTGTTTTGCTAGCCTTCCCAACTTGTCGGTAAAGAAGATTCACCATGCCAAAGCACACGACGATGGTGGCTCCGTTCAGAAGAGCTATGAGTGTTTCAAGTCGGGCGAATTCCACAAGCCCTAACTTGTTGGCAACAAATGGCAATAGAAATAAACTAATCGCTTTAGAGAGAATAATCCCCAAGGCATAGCAAGCTTGCTGAGCAAGTGCGCTTTGTGTTTCGAAAAGTGTACTTAGACGATATTTGAAGGCTAGATAATTCATGTCTGTACTTTCACTTAATGTTCTCAAAAGCATTTGAGAGTTGCTTAACTTGGTCATCTATCACGAAATTTTTCATGAGGTGCTCAAACGCGTTTTGTGCCATAAGCTGTTTGGCTTCTGCGCTAATGGCTAAGAAATCTCTCAGCGCATTAGCCAGCGAAAGAGAGCACCCTGTTTTTACTACCATTGCTAGAGGGTTGTTTGCTACTTTATTGTCCAGCATTTCTAGGCAAGCGCGAATATCGGTTGTAATGATCGGCAGCTTGAACATCATTGCTTCTTTAATAACAAGTGGTCCAGTATCTTGTGTTCCGAAAGGCGTCACAATAAATGGAGCAACTAGGCCACTGTAATGTACATAATTATTATTTATCCAGTGACTTTTTTTTGGGCCAAGAAAAGAGATACAAGAGTCTAAGTTCAGGTGACGAGCTAGCGTTTCGAGATCTTCTTTTAAAGGGCCGTCGCCGACGATATCCACACTAGGCCGTTCATCGGTTGGTAATGAAGCAAGTGCCTGTAGTAAAACTGGCAGGCCTTTGGTTTCTGAAAGCCTTCCGATGTATATCAAGCGCTTAGTATTATAGTTTGGTGCTTTATATTGGTTTATGTTGGTAGCATCGACACCACAGCGAACTCGTAACACATTCGCATCAGGAGCGAGTTTAAGCATGTCCTCCTTCATCATGTCGCATACCGCCACCGCAAATGTAGCGTTTGAAAGCTTAAGAGGTAAGTCCGCAGGAGTCTTATATATATCGTAGCCGTGACAGGTAAACGAAATGGGAGTGTGTATCAATTTTGCGGCCACAATCGCCGTAGCTGTACTAGACAAGCCAAAGTGCGCATGAATATGTTCACATCCTGACTTCCTAACAAAGGTTGCGAATTTTGCGCCATACCAAAGTAGAGATCTCTTTGGCAGACCATTTTGTTTATTTACAAATTGCATTGCATTTTGCAAGCCTGCTTTTGAACTTATTAGTGTTTTAAAAGTTTCTGTCCAATGTATGGACCTAAGCTCGATAGCTTCTCTTGCAAGACGGATATCAGCTTCCTGACCACTATCTTTAGATAGGCTAAATGTTGCCAGCTTTACATTATGGTTAAGGCGCTTCAAGGCCCTGATTTCATTGCCAATAAAAGTTTCTGACAGTACCGGGAAAGCGGTGGCTATGTAGGCAATATTTTTCATGCTATACCTTCCTGTTTTAATCTTTTTGAGGCAACTTTGACATGTTCATTACTTGCTAAGTTATGACTAGTAACTTTTTAGATGACCGATATTTCTCTAAAAGTGGTGCTAACAAAGAAGCCTCTTAGCTAAAGAGCAATCACGATGCCAAACTTGAAAAATAGGAAGTTAAGATTGAAAAGTAAACAATGAACCAGTGGGGCCACAGCCATATAATTAGACTGGTTCTTATCGCAAACAGTACTCCCAATGTCACACGGACCCCTGCAGTAGCTAACTTAGAATGATATGACAGTACATTCATTCTTCTGGCATACCATCAAAGCAAATCGAGCTGGTTGCACAGTGCTGCGACTAGAAAAAACTTTACGCCAATAGCACAGGCTGCCAGTTGCTCTGATGAAATAGGTTGCGCAAGAAAGAAGACTCACCATGCCAAAGTACACGACGATGGTGGCTACGTTCTGAAGAGCTATGGTTATTTCAAATTGAGCGAATCCAGAAACTCCTAACTTGCTGGTATTTATTATTTCGAAAAAGAAGAAGCATAAGCATGCAGTAGATAGTTGAATTTGAATTAATAGGAGGTATTTTGTTCTATACACGTGACGCTGATCTGAGCGTTGAAGAAGTATATATGGTCAGTTTTGAGTTATGGTTTTACTGTAAGCACATTTGACATATTAGTTAATTCGTTATTTTATATACCTAAAACAGCAACAAGGATGAGTTAGGATGAAGTCGCAATTTAAACATGTCGCCACATTAGCAACTGCCATTTTTATGTTTGGCTGTGGTGGAGGTAGCAGCACTACGCAAAACGATAGTGTAGTCACAGAGGTATCAACTTCAACGTCTACAGATTCTGTAAATACGCCTGCTTATGAACAATATGTTGTGACGCATGCCATGCAGCTAGATTCATTAACCGACAATAATAATACTAGTGATTTGGCCCAAATAACTGCGCACTTTAATGACAAGCGGATTGTACAACTAGGTGAAAGCACTCATGGTTCTAAACAAATGAACCAAATAAAAACCAGACTGATAAAGTACCTTCATCGGAATCACGATTACAACGTAGTGGCTTTTGAAAGCTCTATGTATAGCTGTAATTTAAAGCTAGAAACTAACATTAAAACAGCACAACCACTGCTAACGAGCTGTGCTTTTGGTATTTGGCATAGTGATGAAGTGCTAGAGTTATTCGATTATATAATAGAGACTCAAAGTACCGACAGGCCGTTAAAGTTAGCAGGGTATGATGTACAGTTTTCTAGTGGCAATTACCCAGCTTCAAGTCTTCACGACTATTACGAGCAAATTATTACGCAAAACCAACTGACTCCTAATTTCGATCTCACTACTCATTTACAGCAATACATAAACACAGGTGAGGCAGGTATTCGGTGTAGAGATAACAAACAGTGTGAGCAATTTGAAGATACGTATTTAGATGCAATCGCAAGCTTAGAGTTAATAACTCATTATTTTGAGAGTCTTGGAAATGACTTTGTTTTACCTACCGCGATTGCCAAGTCACAGCACTTTAGATTGTTGATGTTAAAAGCTGATATTGAAGGGGGCGTGAGCGCAGGAATGAAGGCAAGAGATACGGGCATGGCGGAGAATTTTATTACGCTTGCAGAAGAAATGTACCCGAATGAAAAAATGGTTATTTGGGCACATAACTTTCATATTTCAGAATCCTACCCAAGCCAATATTATCAAGATAAATTTATGGGGGCCTTACTAAACGACTACTATTCAGATGAGCTATACACGGTTGGTATATATATGCTCTCTGGTGAAAGCGGTAACAACAATAGACAACCAATACCTGTGACTTCGCACCAACGTGATTCTTTAGAGTCAATTGTCCATGCTACAAGTTTAGCACCGCTTTTTTTACCCTTGAGTAAAGAAAATCAAAGTGGGAGCAGTGATGATTGGCTACATACTCAAACGCGGGCAAAAGAGTGGGGACAGGGTAATGCTGAAGTGGTACTTAGTGAAAACTACGATGCGCTTATTGTGATAGATATGTCATCTTTACCTGACTACCTTGATTAAATAATAAAGAGTGGATGGGGCATTCATATATGCCCTTTAAAGAATCAAAGGGGTCACCCATTAGTCAGCCGTTGTAAAGTGCGCGAGTGAATTTCTGCCGAATTATTTTCAGCATAAAACATTAGTCACTCAATCTTCACTCGCGCCCGTTTTTTCTTTAGTTTGATGTCGGATAA
>NZ_JBECOS010000024.1:0-3867 GCF_040104455.1 Pseudoalteromonas sp. BZB3
CAGGTAGTCCTTATCAAAATGGCTTTGTGGAAAGATTTAACCGAAGTTATCGTGAAGAGGTGCTAGATTTATACTTGTTTGAGTCACTACAAGAAGTACGTGAAATCACAGATGAATGGTTAGATATCTATAATTACGAACGGCCTCATGATTCACTTGGTGATATGACGCCAATTGGTTACCTTGAGGCTGCATAAAATTCTACGAAAGAGCTGTACTAAATTGGGTGGAGTTACACTACTAACTAGATGCAAACTCAGCAGTTTTTATAATAGCTCATTTCACCTTGCGCAAAAGTAACCTTGCTTCGCAACGTGTATTTTGCACTTATTTCCACCGCATTTAGTCGAGGGGATGTTGCCTTTACGCTATGATCTTATCACCAAAAAGTTAGCTATATTTTTAATGTCAAAATTAACCGCGAAGCAGAACATAAAAAGCATTGTGACTGCGATTAAAGCCGAAGAGCAATCTCTTCGAGCCCGTTTTCCTATTCTTAACCAGCAAAATAGCATTGCGATGGCAATGATGTTGCTGTCACTTTTTTCACTCATTGGCGTTGGTACGCTGTATTATTTTTCACTTATACCTGCGTGGTTATGTATTATTTTAGCGGCTATAATCACGTCTATTTCCCATGAGTTAGAACATGATCTAATTCACAAACAGTATTTTAGTAATCGACCATTTATACATAATTTTATGATGCTGACTGTGTGGTTGATGCGTCCTAATACAGTGAATCCTTGGTACCGCAGACAGATACATCTTCACCATCATAAGGTATCAGGCACAGAACAAGACTTAGAAGAGCGCTTAGTCGGTAATGGCATTAAGTCACCCTTTTTAAGAGCGGTGGTGATCATGGATGGATTGCTCGGTTTACTGATTAATTCCAAGCGTTTTAGCAAAGAGATTAAAGACTTTAAGTTTTTACAGGTATTTAATGCCGGTTTTCCAATCACCTCGGCTTATTTTGCGATTTTATATGGCGTGATTGCTTATCATGCAGTGCAATTTATTCAGCCGTTTGAAGTGCCTCTTTGGGGGGCGGATATATTAGCTGTGGCTGAATTTTTAATGGTGGTACTGATTGTGCCGAATATGATCCGCTCAACGTCACTGAACTTTGTGACTTCTTCAATGCATTACTACGGTGGTGTAACCAACTTGTTAGAGCAAACGCATGTGATCAGTAGCCGCTGGTTTTTACCTTTCCAGCTTTTCTGTTTTGATTTTGGTCGTACGCATACCATTCATCATTTTGTGCCGAATCAACCTTTTTATATTCGCCAGCTAATTAGTAAAAAAATACAGCCGGTTATGGCTGAGCATGGTGTGCGCTTTAATGACTTGCAAAGCTTAAAGCATGCTAACCGATATTTAGATAAGACTGAGTAGGGTAGCCTTATGATTGCGTAGGTTGTTCGATTTGCGCTGGTTGGTTAAGCGGGACATAAAGTCGGCGCCTACAAGGAGGTTAGATTTTGTAGGCGCGGGTTTACCTTGCAGATCCTAATCTTATCAATTGTTAAAACTGCTCACTTCAACTTGCGCAAAGAGAATGTTGAAAAATAGATTGGTGTTGTATTACATCCATGTAGCTACGCCCACCGGGTATCCATACCCTCACTTCCTCGTGCTGCGAAACTTCGCTTCGGTCACTCGTCACCCTTGCGCAAAGAGAATGTGTTCGCTTCGCTCTCTGTCATTAACCCTCTGCACGATTTAATGCACAGTGATCGGTAGGTCATTTACCACTAAAGACTGGCCGTTTTTTTTGGCGTGGATAAAGCTTGAGATTAAAACATCATTAGACAAAGTGTTAATGTCTTCAACTTCTTCAACCAGGCAGAAAGAAATCGAATCCCATCCTAAATTTTTAATGAAAGTTTCATGCTCATTGATGTTGTCTTGATAGTTTTCATCTGTAGTTAGTAAGCCTATTGAGTGTTTATTGCCAAGTTTGTATTTGCCATTATTAGCAGTTGCACATTTAGCATATCCGCTTAAAACATAAATTGTGTTTTCGTTTTTATTCATTGTGGTGTCATGCATAAGTGAGTTTAATTTCTGTATGCATTTTTCAAACCAGAGTATTAGATGAGATTAATTTGAAAATATTTGCACTAAAAACAATGATTAAAATGCTTTTATCTACTTAAGTCTTAGCGTTGAGCTACGAGCGTCAAGTTTTTGAAGCGCTAGTTGGTTTCTAGAGTGAAACTTAGTAAAGCATAGTTAATAAAGAATATTGTTTCTTGAAGCAGTGAATTGTGACAATTTACATTATTTTGTTGAGTTTTTATTTGTTATTTTATAGCTTGTTAGTAGTTGCAATGTGAATAAGGATTATGCCAATGCAAGGCTTCGACAAAGAACAGTTTCTGTCTAACCTCCTAAGACTTGAACAAGATAAAATAAATCATCCTGATACCAACCAAGAGGTTACTCTTAAAGAGTTTTGTTTGGGGAAGCTTAAGCAAGCAAAGTCTTTAGGTGACATTAACCCAATTACTCCTATTCTTAAGACTGCTTTGGTGATTAATTGGCCAGAAAAAGCAATGAAAGTTAGGTTTGCAAATTTTTGTCTAAACTACCCTGATATAAAGACATTGGCCCAGTTAAAAAGTGTAATAGACTCAACAAAGCCTTTAGAGTTTTGCGAAAAATATATGGGTATTCAGGCAAAGTCAGATTTGAATCCAAAATATGTTCTGTTAAAGGAGTTAGTAGAAGGTTTTTTAGAGTATAAACGTGTTAAAGGTTTTGATTGTGAACTAACAGCAATAAAAGACTGGGCTAGGCAAGTAAATCTCAAAAGTCTGAAAGACGATATTATAGGCCAGCGTTATGGTGTGGGGCCTGGTGTAGTGGGGAATATATGCCTGAATTTAGGTATGAGCATTATTAAACCTGACAGGCATGTAAATGGGGTACTTCAGCAAGAGTTTGGTTTTACACGTATCAAGTCTTCACAAGTTAACGATATTGCTATAATGGCCGGTATCGATCGTTTTTATTTAGATAGAGTATTATTTGAATATGGTAAAAAGCACGGTCTTAGTTATGTATCAAACAAAGGCTGTTAGTAAACTTACGGTTTTTTTAGAGAAGAGTTTTTATTATTTCTGCTATCAACTTTGAAGAAACTGGGCTTATGTCCTTTACTTCTTTTTTGCTTTCCAAGTCCCACCATATTGATATGTTTCGCAATACTGCTTCTTGATGACGAGTAAGCAAGGGCCGCAGATAAATTGCCATTCAGTGTTGCCGTTATAGCGGCACCGGTACATAACTGACTTGCTTTGTTGGCATTGTGCGCATAGTTTGTGGCGTATTCTCATTAATCTCATCCTCTTGATTAATCTTTTGATACGAAATGTAAGGTCGTTCGATCAAAATTAAAAATCGCAGAACTACGATTTCTCCCTATTATGGGAGCGCCTTTGTTTAGTTTATATAGAGGTAATTTATCTTATTCTTTGGTTTTACTGAGTCGATTTTGGTGCGAAAGCAATAAATTATATTACTGTAAATACACTCTTAAATGGCCTCAAAGAGTGTCCCGAAAGTGACACACCGTACATATTTTATGTTCCGATATAGCGACATCAATAAAGGCGGAAATAGTATATATATCTTTAAGTTGCTGATAAATAAGGATTAAAATACTGGTCTGATAATTGTTAATTGATTACTACGAATTCAATAATAATCGAGAATTAATATGAACAAGTTGTAACTCCACCCAATTTAGTACAGCTCTTTTGTAGAATTTTATGCAGCCTCAAGGTAACCAATTGGTGTCATATCACCAAGTGAATCATGAGGTCGCTCATAATTATAAATATCTAACCATTCATC
>NZ_JBECOS010000025.1:0-2815 GCF_040104455.1 Pseudoalteromonas sp. BZB3
TTGATCTGCTCTACGTACAGCTTCTCTTCGGAACTCTTCAGTGTAGGATTGCTTTTGCTTTTTTTGACTCATAAATCACCTCTATCTAACTATAGATGGTGTCTACTTTTTTTGGGTAAGTCCTAAATATAACGCCTCGCTTAACCGGCGCAAAATAGCAGGCTAATATTAGCGACGAAGGAGCGCAAGCCTACTGTTTTGCGTCCACAGTTTAATTAACTTGTTATACGCACATTAGCTAAAAAGCTTTTTTAGCTTGCCTAGAATTGATTGTTTTTGAGGCTGAGTAAATAGTTTTAAGTTTGCGTATTCTGGCACCAGTGCTTTTGAACCATGTGATTCAAAATTGACCCTGATTGAATATTCACCCGATTTATAGCAATAAATCTCTTCAATCTCGCCACATCCAAAGCGATCGTGGCTTACCTTTAAACCAGCTCTAGCAATGCCGATACCGTCAACTTCTAGTTGCTCAATAATTTCGTAGTCGTTCTTTGTCACTCAACTTCCCAGTGCGTATAACGCTTGCCTAACCGGCGAAAAATAGCAGGCTAAAATTAGCGACGAAGGAGCGCAAGCCTGCTGTTTTGCGTCCTTTGGTTTAGGCATTTGTTAAAAGTCAGTAGTTCGGCTCAATATTTTACCGAGCTTTCTATTGGCGATTGCTAGTTCATCAGTATTTTTCTCTAGATGGATTAGAAACTGTTTAGATGCCTCAATTAACCCAACATGCAAATGCCCAACATTAACATATACTTGTTCGTTAGAATTTTTTGCTGTTACTTCAATTTGTCCACCATAATAGAAAACAGAACGAGCTTTACCACTTTTTACATCTCTTGCTTCTGCTGTTCCAGTATGTAACAAAGCACAGCGTGATGCCCAAAGATCATTTGCATTACATGGTAATGTTTGACCTTCAACAAAAAGATAAGTATTAAGCCAACGTTTGAAATCTTGACCAGAAGAATGTTCATTTTCGATAGATAACCATGCCAATCTATCAACCCATGAAAACAATAATATTAGAGCTGATTCATGATGCTGATTTCGGAATAAAACTTCCATAGCTGTGTTTGACTTAACAATGTGCTCAGCCAAACTTTTTGCACTTTGTACCAAATGTCCTCCTGACTTTTAACGCCCGATTAACGGGTAAAAAATTGTGGGCTAAAATTGAGCGAAGCGAATAGCCCGCAAGTTTTTTATCCCTGTTTAATTGCTTGTATGGATAATACACCCATCTTAATTATTTTTTTTATACCGATTTAGGGTAAGGTGAGACCCAGGCTTTAGCTGCAACTAAAGCCTTCTTTTACAGTAGTTCGATTTAATAATGGCTCCTCTGTCGAGAGACCGATAACAAGAAAGAACGCTGTAAAAGACTCCAAGCACCACACTCGAATAGTCTACTGGGCCTCGAGCCCGCATTATGCAAGCAAGAGTCAGCTTATATGAATACCAAAACAAATCAAAGCATTAACATCGGTGTCGATACCGGTAAATTTCAACTCGATATTTATATTCGACCTTTAGATATTTACTTCACTGTTTCTAACGATGAAAAAGGCATTAACAAAGCCATTAGCAAGATTAAAAAGCACCAGCCTGAGCGCATTATTATTGAAGCAACAGGCCGCCTTGAAATGCCATTCATTATGGCATGCGCTAAAGCAGGTTTACCTTTTGTCATTGCTAACCCAGTTCATGTAAAGCGCTTTGCTGGCGCTATTGGGCAACGCGCTAAAACGGATAAGTTAGATGCAAAATTAATTGCCTATTACGGCGAAGCCATCAAACCGTCGCTCTCTCAGCTAAAGCCAGAAACCATGCAGCTTATGAGCGATTTAGTAGCACGTAGAAACCAGTTACTCGTCATGCAAACAATGGAGAAAAACCGTCTTCAAATATTGCCAAAAGAACTCGCTATGACAATAAAGCCTATCCTCACTGCATTTAAAAATCAGATAAATAAAATAGAAAATAAAATCTTCAAATTAATCGAGTCATGCCCTGAATATCAAGCTAAAAATCATCTACTTCAAAGTATGAAAGGCATTGGTAAAATCGCGGCAGCATCCATCATTAGTAACTTACCTGAACTGGGATATATGACCAATAAACAGGCTTCCGCATTGGTAGGTGTTGCTCCAATAAACCGAGAGAGTGGCCGCTTCAAAGGCCTGCGAAAAATACAAGGTGGGCGTCATCAAGTGAGGACCGTTTTATACATGGCCATGATGTCAGCAATACAATCTAACTCGGTTTTTAAAAGCCAATATCAAAAGTTGGTGGCTGCAGGAAAACCAAAAAAAGTAGCTATCATTGCCTGTGTTAGAAAGATGATTGTGATCTTAAATTCAATGCTTAGAGATGGGGTAATGTGGGAAGCGCCAAAAGTTTAAATTTAACTATTGACGCCATAGTCTCTTGTTATGCGTTGACGCACCGCTTTTGAAGCGCTTGCGCCTGCACCAATAAGCCAAACTAAAAATTAAAAACACTCACCAAACCCGAAATTGCAAAGAAGCGTTCGACTGATGAATGACCTTTCTGGTCACAGCTTAAATTGAAAAACGAAAAGCCAAGACCAACTCAAAACTTAATTACGCCACTGTACCTAAATGCTGATTTGAAGAAAAGACTTGGAGCAAAAAACCGTTTTAAAGACAGCGATTTAAAGTGACGCTGGTGTTACCCACTAAAAGTAGACACCCTAATTATGCATACCTGCTCTCATATTCCATTGGACTTAAATACCCTAATGCTGAATGCAGTCGTACGCGATTATAAAACACTTCAATGTACTCAAATA